>JADGOA010000056.1 GCA_017883215.1 Thermoanaerobaculia bacterium
GACCGCGGACCGCAGAACGCAGGGCACGTTTTTCTGCGGTCTGCCATCTGCGGTCTGCGGTCTCTCTGCCCATCACTGCTATCCTTCAAATACGATGAACAAGCTCCGAACGTGTGTGTTTCCCTGTGCCGGTTTCGGCACGCGATTTTTTCCGGCGACGAAGGTCATCCCGAAAGAGATGCTGCCGCTCGTGGACAAGCCAATTCTTCAGTACGGAATCGAAGAAGCGGTCGCCTCCGGGCTCGACAAGCTCGTGATCGTGACCTCGAAGGGGAAAGACACGATCCTCGATCATTTCGACCGCACCGCCGAGCTCGAGCGGTCTTTGCTGGAGCGAAAGAAGAAGGACCTGCTCGGCGAGGTGGAAGCGGTGAGCACGATGGTGGACCTGATCGCCGTGCGACAAAAGGAAGCACTGGGGCTCGGGCACGCCGTGCTGATGGCGCGCGATGCTGTCGGATCGGAGCCGTTCGCCGTCCTCCTTCCAGACGACGTGATCCTCGCCGACGATCCCTGTCTGCTGCAGATGCGCCGTGTCTTCGAAGAAACCGGGCGGCCCGTGGTCGCACTGATGGAAGTGGCCGCCGAGGAGACCACGCGCTACGGCATCGTCGCGGGCGAGAACGCAGGCAACCGCCGCTTTCGTATTCGCGACATGGTGGAAAAACCGAAGGTCAATCCGCCATCACGGTACGCGATCATCGGCCGCTACATCCTGCCGCCAGAGATCTTCTCGCTGCTCGAAAAGACCGAGCGCGGCGCCGGTGGCGAGATCCAGCTCACCGACGCTCTGCGCGAGCTCGTTCGTACCGGTGAGTTCTACGGCTACGTTTTCGAAGGAAAGCGCTATGACGCCGGCGAAAAGCTCGGCTATCTGAAAGCGACGGTCGATTACGCGTTGAGGCATCCGGAACTCGGCGCAGAGTTCCGTGCGTACCTCAACGCGCTCTTCGGCGGAAACGGCAAGGCCGAGCATGACGACGCGCCCCGGCCTGCCAAACGCGCTACGACGTGAGCGACGACAAAGAGCTCGACGTCCTCGATCTGCCGGACGAAGTCCGTGCCCTGGTTGCCGAGTGCGAAGTCACCGGCCGGCGGACGGCCTTCACGCGCAAGGGACGTCCCGTGGTGATGCTGACCTCGTACGACGAATACCTGGCGCTGCGCGAAACGGTCGAGATCGTGAGCGACGGTGCGTTCCTGGCGAGGGTCACGGCCGCCGAGGAGCAGGTCAAGCGCGGGGCGATGGTTCTGGTGGAAGACTTGCTCGAGGGGTGAGGGCTGTCATTCCGAGCCGGCGGAACCCCGAAGGGGTGAAGCGCGGCGAGGAATCCCCCGCAACCAGGAGAAGTGTGGATTGCGGGGATCCCTCGTCGTCTTCGCGGCTCGGGATGACAGGTCGGCCGGGATAAACTCAAATTGATGTGGAACGATCGCCTCCGTATCGCCGAATCGGTTCAAGCCGAGTGGAAGGCGCTCGGTGAGGACGACCGGGCGCTGGTACGAAACGCGCTGCAGACGATCGACGATGATCCGATCGCCGGGGCTCCGCTTTTCGACCCGCTCGGTGGCCTCTGGAGCTTTCGAGCGGGGAGCGTTCGTATCGTCTACCGCATCATGTCGGAGGCGCGTTTCGTGGTTATCCTTTCCATCGCCCGCGCCGAGGAGAAGAAAAGGACGTGAAGTTGATCCTGGCATCGGCGTCGCCACGGCGCCGCGAGCTTCTGGAATCGATCCGCATCCCTTTCGAGGTGATGCCGAGCGATGTGCCGGAGGCGCGCGGCGAAGGGGAGTCGCCCGAGGAGTACGTGGCGCGCCTGTCGCGCGAAAAGGCGGCGGCCATCGCATCGCAGCACCCCACCCGCTGGGTTCTTGCCGCGGACACGACGGTGCTGCTCGGCGACCAGTTGCTCGAAAAGCCGCTCAACCGCGCCGACGCCGTCCGGATGCTCAGCGCCATCTGTGGCAGGACCCACACGGTCTACACCGGCGTGACGCTGCTCAACCTCGCCACTCGGTACCACGACACGCGCGTCGCGGAATCGGAGGTGCGTATGCTCCCTCTGGCCGATTGCGACATCGAGTGGTACGTCGAGACCGGCGAACCGCTGGACAAGGCCGGCTCGTACGCCGTTCAGGGGATCGGGGCGATGTTCATCGAATCGGTCCACGGGAGCTATACCAACGTCGTAGGCCTGCCACTTGCGTTGCTCTTTCAGATGTTGCGCAAAGCGGGGATCGATCCGCTGGCGAAGTAGAATCGGGCTATGTGAGGTACATCGCGGGGTCGGGGGTCGGGGGTCGGGGGTCGGAGACAAGTTGATCGCTTCTACCACCGACCCCCGACCTCCGAGCCCCGACCCCGTCGAGGAGTCGGAATCGACTCTTCACACATGACGCCACCGCGTCATTAGTTCTGGAGAAACGATGTCGTCTGCTGCGAAAGTCGGCGTGTTCATGCTGGTGATCCTGGCGATCCTCGGATACTTCATCCTGAGGATCGAGGATCTGCAGTTCGGCCATCGGGGCGAGATCAGGAAGGTCACGGCCATTTTCGATTCGGTGGCCGGGCTCGACAAACAGTCGGCCGTCCGCGTCGCCGGAGTCCGCGTCGGGAAAGTGGACGACATCCAGGTTCGGCCTGACGGTAAGGCTCAAGTGACGCTCGAGATCGACGACCCGCACGTTCAGCTCCACAAGAACGCCAGCGCGAGCGTGGCAAACCTCGGCCTTCTCGGAGAGAAGTATGTCGAGCTCTATCCCGGCACGCCGAACTCGCCAATCGTCACGCAGAGCGGCATCACTCTTCGCGGCTCGCAACCCGCATCGATCGACGACGTCACCAACCAGATCTCCGCAATCGCGACCGACGTGAAGGCGATCACCGACTCGCTGCGCCACGTCATGGCCGGCCAGCAGGGGCAGCAGCGGCTCGACGACATCGTCGAAAACGTCCGCGCCATCACGGCAGAAACGCGCGCGCTGATCGCCGCGAATCGCTCCAACGTCGACGCCACTCTCGCCAACGCCCGCGAGATCAGCGCTCAACTCCGCGTGGAGATCCCGCGCCTCGCCGATTCCCTCGACCGTGTCGCAAACTCCTTCGGCGGGACCGTCACCGAGAACCGGAAGGACGTGCGGGCGATCGTGGAGAACCTCCGCGGCCTCTCCGGCGAGCTCCGCACAACCACCGACAACCTCAACTCCATCACCGGCCAGGTCAAGAGCGGCGAGGGAACGGTCGGCAAACTCCTCTACAGCAACGAAGCACACGACCGCCTCACCTCCGCCCTTACCTCCGTCGAGAGCGGCGTCAACGAGCTGCGCAACACTCTGGGCCGCGCCTCCCGTATCCAGCTCGACCTGGGGATGAAGGCCGACTACTTCGCGGGCCTCCAACACAATGACCCGCAGATCGGCACCAACGGCACCTCCAACACCCGCTCCGAAGTCATGGTGCGCATCAACCCGAATCCAGAGCGCAATCGCTTCTACAACATCATCCTGGCCGACGACCCGCAGGGGAAACGGAGCGACCAGACTTTCGAGGACGTGGTAACGGACCCGGTGACCGGTGTGACCCACACGATCCAGAGACAGGAGACACGCTTCACGCGCGACATGGTCGTCTCGGCTCAGGCCGGATGGATGCTGGGCGACTTCAACGTGCGCGTCGGCTTGTTCGACAATACCGGCGGAGGCGGCCTGGACTACCGGTGGAACGACCGGCTGCGATTCACCGGCGAGGCCTTCGATTTCGGCGGCCGCCGCGATTCGAAGCCGCACGTGCGGCTTTTCAGCGAGTATGTGGTGAGGCGCGAGAAACCGCGGACACCGCAGATTTTTCTTTCCACTGGATACGATGACCCGCTCAACCACGGCGCCGTCACGTTCGGCGGCGGCATCCGGTGGCGCGACGACGATCTGAAGTACCTGATCGGGAGTGTGCCGATCGGAAAGTGACCACCAGTCCTGAGTCCTGAGTGGAGGCCGCGCGGCACAGTTGGAGCGCTCCTGCCCTGGACGCTCAGGACTCAGGACTCAGGACTTATGGCAAACACCCTTCGCGTAGTTCTCGTCTTCGGCGGCCGTTCGGCCGAGCACGACGTGTCGATTCTCTCGGCGCGCTCGGTGGCCGCTGCCGCATCTTCGGACCGCGTCGAGATCGTTCCGATGTGCATGGCCAAGGACGGCCGCTTCATGACCGTCGAGCGGAGCGCAGCAGTTCTGGCCAGGGGCGAGGCGAGCGACCGCGGCGACGACGATTTCTCGTTCGAGGTGTGGTCCCGGACGGCCGACGTCGATGTCGCCTTCCCGCTGATTCACGGTACCGGCGGTGAAGACGGAGCGCTGCAGGGGTATCTCGAAACCATCGGTCTCCCCTGCATCGGGAGCGGCGTCACGGCGTCCGCCGTCGGGATGGACAAGGTGCACATGAAACAGGCCTTCGCTGCCGCGAAGCTGCCGATGGTCGACTTCGTTCCTGTCGCCGAGAACGAGTGGCGGAACGAGCGCGAGCGCGTCACACGGTCGGTAGTGAACGCGCTGCGGCTGCCCTACTTCGTGAAACCGGCGAACAGCGGGTCGTCGGTCGGAGTGACCAAGGTCAAGAGCGACGCCGATCTGGCAAAGGCGGTCGAGTTCGCGCTCCGGTTCGACGACAAAGTGCTCGTCGAGCGCGGCATCGACGCGCGCGAGATCGAGGTCTCCGTCCTCGGCAACGACCAGCCGCAGGCAAGCTTGCCGGGCGAGATCCTCGCCGGCCGCGAGTTCTACGATTACGAAGACAAGTACATCGAAAACAAGTCGCAGCTCGTCATTCCGGCCAAGCTGCCGAAGGAAAAGACAGACGAGCTGCGACGGATCGCCGTGGCCGCCTTCAGAGCGGTCGGGGCGTCCGGCTTCGCCCGTGTCGACTTCTTCCTCGAGCGGGGGACCAATCGCCTGTTCCTCAACGAGATCAACACCATTCCCGGCTTCACCAACATCTCCATGTACCCGAAGCTCTGGGAAGCGACGGAGCTGAAGTACTCGCGCCTGATCGAGAAGCTGATCGAGCTCGGCATCGAACACTCGCGCCGCCGTGCCGATCGGCTCAAAGGGGCGATGGAGTGGCTCGAAGGCGAGAAGCGGCTGTCGTAAAGGCGATAATCCCCCCGAATGCTTCCCTGGTCTCTCCGCATCTCCGCATCGAAGCTGCGACCGCACAACCTGACCAACATCGCGCGGACGGCGATCGTCGGGGCGGTGCTCGCCGCGTTTCTCTACGGCGACTTCGCGCTCTTCAAACGGCTCTTCGAAGCCACCAGGAAAATCGAAGCGGCCACGCCCTTCTTCGCGCTGGGCCTCTTGCGGAACCTCCTCGGGATGGTCTTCCTCGTCTCCATCGTCGTCCTCTTCTCGTCGGCGCTCACCGCGGCGATCGGCGCGTTCTTTTCGGATCTCGACCTCGACCTCTACCACACCGCGCCGCGCTCCAGGCTGCGCATCGCCGTCGCTCGCTGGGCAAAGACGCTCGTGCAGAGCGCGACGATCGTTTTCGCGTTTCTCATCCCTCTGTTCATCGCCTTCGCGCTGCAGTACCGGATCGCGCCGCTGTTCTACGTCGAAGTGGCGCTGAACCTCCTGGTCGTGCTCACGATTCCGGTCAGCCTCGCCGCCACGCTCATCATTCTTCTGGTGCGCTGGTTTCCGGTGCGACACGTCCACCAGATCGTGGCCACGCTGGCGATGATCGTCCTGACGCTGGCGGTGGTGGCCTTCCGGATGAGCCGTCCCGAACGGTTCTTCGTGAAGATCTCCACGGATGACGTCGTGCGCGTCCTCCAGAGCGTCGAGCTGCCGTCGATGGACGCCTACCCCAGCACGGCCATCGCCGACCTGATGGTGCAGCGCGCGGGAGAGAGCGGCGGCCACGCCTTTTCGATTGCGCCGAAGATCGCGGTGCCGGCGGCGCTCTCCTTCATCGTCTTCGCGATCGTGGCGCGGGCGTTCTATTTCGCCGCGTTTGTGCGGGCGAGAGAGACGATGGCGCCGGTGGCGCTTGGGTCGGCGTTCGCGACGCGCGTGATCGACCGGGCACTCGCGCCGCTGGACGTTCAGGCGCGCGCGCTCGTCGCCAAAGAGGTCCGGATGCTCGCGCGGGACGTGGCGCAGTGGTCGCAGCTGTTCCTCATGGCGGCGCTGCTGTTCATCTACCTGTACAACATCCGCATGCTGCCGCTGGGGGGCGACGCCCGCGCCACGATCGTCGCTTACCTGAACGTCGGCATGGCCGGTTTCGTGGTTACGGCAATCTGCCTCCGCTTCGCCTACCCGTCGGTCTCCTCCGAGGGGAAGGCTTTCTGGATCGTGCAGAGTGCTCCCGTTTCGTACAGGCAATTTCTCCGGATCAAGGTCGCGGTCTATTCCGCGCCGTTGACGTTGCTGGCGCTCCTGCTCACCGCCTTCGCGAACGCGATCCTCGGCGCCAGTGTCGCCGTGTGGTGTTTCACGATGATCGGCTCGTCGCTCCTGGCGGTGACGCTGGTGAGCCTGGGGGTGGCGCTGGGGGCGCTTGCGCCAGATTTCACAATCGAGAATCCGCTGCAGGTGGGGCTGTCGCTCGGCGGATTCGCCTACATGGCCGTGGCCCTCGCCTACGTCGGCACGATCATGTTCCTGATGGCCCGGCCGATCGTCGCCTACTTTTTCTGGCGTGTATTCGGGATCGGCCACGACCACGACTGGATCTCCATCGGCGCCCCGATCGTGATCGCGGTCACGCTGTCGCTGGTGCTGATGGTGTTTCCTCTGCTGATCGCAGAACGAAGGCTGGCCCGCCGCAACTGAGCGCCTCTGATAGAATCTCCCTTCAAATCACAGTTGACGAAGTGAAGGAGACGAAATGAGCGAGTTACCCCCGCCCACGGTTCCGCCTAACACGCCTCCGCCTGCGGGCGGTTCGTACACGCCACCTCCGCCTCCGGGCGGTTCATACACACCACCTCCGGGCGGCGCGACGGGCGGCAGCTCCGACCGCACGCTCATGGTCGTCCTGTCGTACTTGTGGATCCTCTGCCTGATCCCTCTTCTGACGAAAAAGGACGACGCAGAAGTTCAGTGGCACGCCAAGAACGGCACCGCTCTGCTCGGAGTCGAGGTCATCGTCTGGGTTCTGTTCTTCATCATCACCCACTTCATGGCCGGCATGATCGCGTGCGGGTTGTCGACCATCGAATGCGTGGTATGGCTCGGGTTCCTGGCGATCCGGATCCTCTGCATCGTCAAGGGCGCGAGCGGCCAGCGTTTCCGCATACCGGTCATCACCGATTTCGCGGAGAAAATGTAAGGAGGTCCAATGTCATCGACCACTCCGGGCGCAACTCCTCCCTCTCCACCCCCAGCCGCCGGCGGCGCGGGTGATCTCGTTTATCCGACAAAGCCGCCGAAAGACCCGATCCTCATGCTGGTGCTGAACCTGTTGGTTTTCGGCGGGGTCGGCTACATCCTCATGGGCCAGAAGACGAAGGGCATCGTGGCCATCGTCGTCTGGGTGCTCGGCCTCGCCAGTTGCGGAGTCGTGAGCGGTCTGGTCGCCATCTTCGGCGCCATCGACGGATATCTGCAGGCGCAGCAGCTCCAGCAGGGTCATCCCGTCGGACAGTGGACGTTCTTCAACGACCACCGCTGATCGCGTTTTTCAGCAATGAAAGAGGGCGCCGGAAACGGCGCCCTTTGTTTGTCGGGAATGTGGCACAGACACTCCTGTCTGTGCATTCCACTGGCCGTGGCACAGACAAGAGTGTCTGTGCCACAACGAGGGAATGGAGTGCGGGCGTCCCGCCCGCCGCGATCCGGCGTCCCGCGCCGGATCGCTGATTCGCAGAGTGGATTGACGAAGGTCGCCGGCCGGCGACGGCGGGCGAGACGCCCGCACTCCTACCAGATCCCGAGCTGCAGTTTCGCCGCGTCGGACATCATGCTGCGATCCCACACCGGATCGAACACCACCTCGACGTCGGCCTCGCGCACACCTGCCAGCGCTTCGACTTTCATCTTCACGTCGCTGGCGATGACCGAGCCCATGCCGCAGCCGGGAGCCGTGAGCGTCATCTTGATCTTGACGTCGTAGCGGCCGTCCTCTCCAGCCTCGTGCACGTCACAGAGGTAGACGAGGCCGAGGTCGACGATGTTGACCGGGATCTCGGGGTCGTAGCAGGTGCGGAGCTGTTCCCCCACCAGCTCCTCGATGGTTTCGGCAGTGACCTTCGCGGTCTCGGCGATCTGAGGCACTTCCTGCGGGGTCTTTCCGATCGCTTCCACGTCGATGCCGGCGATGCGGACCATCAGCCCGCGGTCGGTGATGATCGTGTAGGCGCCGCCGAGCGACTGCGTGATGGTGGCGCGCGCCCCTTGCGGGACGAGCACGCGCTCCCCACTGGGGATCATGATCGCTTCTGCGTTACGGCTGAAGGTGACTTCTTCTCGCATTGTTTGTTGTCCTGTCATCCGCGCTGTCGGAGACGATGTCCCGCGTCAATCTCTCCGGATGACACCCATCCTCACTCCGTCGTGACCGACTCTTTTTCCTCGTGAAGCGCACTCTTCAGCGTGTGCCAGGCCAGAATCGCGCACTTCACACGCGTGGGAAACTCGGCAACGCCTGAAAACGGTGCGAAGCGGCCGAGCTCGTCCTCGACATCACCACCTTTGTCACCGGTGACGAGTTTATGAAACACGTCGAACAGCGCATCTGCTTCCTCGCGCGTCTTTCCCTTGACGCTCGAGCTCATCACGGAGGTGGAAGCCTTCGAGATCGCACATCCGTTCCCGACGAAGCTGATGTCGCGGATGACGTCGCCGTCGATCTTCAGAAAGATCGTGTAGTGGTCGCCGCACAGCGGATTGAAGCCCTCGACTTTACGCGTGGCGTCCGCCATCTCCCGGAAATTGCGCGGGTTCTTGTTGTGGTCGAGGATGACCTGCTGGTAAAGCTCGCGAAGATCGGACATCAGCGGAAGTCCCCCGCCGGTTCACGTTGCAATGCCATCGGTCTCAACGGAACACCTCGATCACTTTGTGCAGCCCGGTGATGAGTGCGTCCGCTTCGGCGCGGGTGTTGTACATGGCGAACGATGCCCGGCTCGTGGCGGGGATGTTGAAGCGCATCATCAGCGGCTGCGCACAGTGATGACCGGTGCGGATGGCCACTCCCTCCCGGTCGAGAATCGTGCCGATGTCGTGAGGATGAACCCCCTCCAGCGTGAACGAGATGACCGCAGCCTTCCGCTTCGCCGTTCCGATGATGCGCAGTCCGTCGACTTCCCGGAGCCGCCCCGTCGCGTACGTCAGCAGGTCGTGTTCGTGCGCGGCGATGTTCTCGATGCCGGCCAAAGAGACATAGTCGAGCGCAGCGGCCAGACCGATCACCCCTTCGATGTTCGGCGTCCCCGCCTCGAACTTGTAAGGCAGCGCGTTGAACGTCGTCTTCTCGAACGAAACCGACAGGATCATGTCCCCGCCGCCCTGCCACGGCGGCATGGCGTCGAGAATGCTCTCCTTGCCGTACAGCGCGCCTATGCCGGTCGGGGCATACACCTTGTGTCCGGAGAACGCGTAGAAGTCGCAGTCGAGCGCCTGCACGTCGATGGACATGTGAGGAACGCCCTGGGCGCCGTCGACCAGCACGAGCGAGCCGTTGGCGTGGGCCATGGCGATGATCTCGGCGATGGGGTTGATCGTACCGAGGGCGTTGGAGGCGTGGCCGACGGCGACGAGCCTTGTCCGCGGCGTGAGGAGCCGGGCCAGCTCGTCGAGAATGATGTCGCCGTCGTCGTCCACCGGAGCGACGCGCAGCCGCGCCTTCTTTTCCTCGCAGAGCAGCTGCCAAGGCACGATGTTCGAGTGATGCTCGATGGCCGTGATGAGGATCTCGTCGCCTTCGCGGACGTTGACCCGTCCCCACGACTGCGCGACCAGGTTGATGGCTTCGGTCGTGCCGCGCGTGAAGACGATCTCCTTCTCGTCGCGGGCGTTGATGAACTTCTTCACGGTCGTGCGGGCGGCCTCGTAATCTGCGGTGGCCACCTCGCTGAGGTAGTGCACGCCGCGGTGCACGTTCGAGTTCTCTTCCGTGTAGTAGCGGACCAGGCGGTCGATCACGACCTGCGGCTTCTGCGTGGTGGCGGCGTTGTCGAGGTAGACGAGCTTCCTGCCGCGGATGCTGCGCGAGAGGATCGGGAAATCGCGGCGAATGCGCTCCACGTCGTAGTCGGACCGCGGACCGCGGACCGCGGACGGCAGCGGGACTTCCTCTGCGTTTCTGCGGTCTGCGGTCTGCGGTCCGCGGTCTGCAGTTCCGCGGTCTGCGCTCCGCGGGTTCATCGCTGTTCTCCCCTGCGGTCCGGCAGCCGTCCAGGCATCTGCTGGAACATGGCCCGGCCGATCTGCTCGCGCACGGCGTCGATCCTGATGCGATCGACGAGCTCGCTGGCGAACGCATAGACGAGGAGGTTTCGCGCCTCCTCCTGGCCGATGCCGCGGGAGCGGAGATAGAACAGCGGCTCTTCCTCGAGCTGCCCGATGGTCGAGCCGTGGTTGCACTTCACATCGTCGTTGAAGATCTCCAGGGTCGGTTTCGAGTCGACCACGGCCGTCTTCGAGAGGAGCAGATTCTTGTTGGTCTGACGCGAGACCGTCTTCTGCGCCCCTTCGCGAACCATGATCTTGCCGTCGAAGATGCCCCGGGAGCTCCCGTCGAGGATTCCCTTGTAGAGCTCGACGCTCTCGCAATGCGGAACGGCGTGATCGATCAGAGTGTGGTTGTCGATGTGCTGAGTACCGTTCGTGACGAACAGGCCCTCCAGGACGAGATTGGCTCCCTCCGCGGCCAGAACGGCGTTGGTGTCGTTGCGCGCCACGGCACCCCCCACGGCGAAGGAGCGCGAGCTCACGCTGCTCGACCGCCCCTGGTGGATCTGCACCGTGCCGACGTGAAAGGCCTCCAGCGACTCGCACTCCAGGCGGTAATGGTCGACGACGGCGCCGTCTTCGGCCACGATCTCCGTCACCGAGTTCGTGAAGTAGGCTCCGGTCCCCGCGTAGGACTCGACGACGGCAAGCTGGGAGCCGCGGCCGGCCACGATGAGATTGCGCGGGAACGATTGAAACCCGTCGCTGCCGACGAACAGGACGTGGACGAACCCTTCGATGGCCGCGTCGGCTTCGATCACGGCACCGTCCTGGGCGTTGGCGGTGTTCAGCGCGACGAGCGCGTGCCGTTCGTAGTCGGCGTAGCGGGCGAAGTGCTCTTCCAGCACATCGACGGAGGCATTACGAAAGGTGGTCACCCGCAGGCCCGCCACGGACGGCAGCGAGCTCGCTTCCGGTGAGAAGACGCCGTTGACGAATACGAGCTCCCCCAACGCGCGATCGCCGAAGCGAAGCGGCAGCGACGCCGAGGAACGGCTCGCGGCCGGCGTGGCCGCTTCACGGAAGGCGCCCGCGTCGAACCGGCTCTGCAGCGCCTGCAGGTTCGTGTACTTCCACTCCTCCAGGCGAGGCGTCGGCCAGCCCAGCTGCTCGAAGCGCTGCCCGGCCTGCTCGCGGATCTGCTGCAGGACGTCCGTATCGGGTTTGGTCGCGGTGTTCATCGCGCGCCCGCGGCGACCTCCTGCTCTATCCACTCGTAACCCTTCTGCTCCAGCTCTTCGGCGAGCTCCTTGCCGCCGGATCTCACGATTCTTCCGTTTGCGAGGACGTGGACGAAATCGGGCACCAGGTAACTGAGAAGGCGCTGGTAATGCGTGATCACGAGCACCGAGTGCTTCTCGCTGCGCAGGGCGTTGACGCCGCCGGCCACGATGCGCAGCGCGTCGATGTCGAGGCCGGAGTCGGTCTCGTCGAGGATGGCCAGCTTGGGGTCCAGGACGGCCATCTGGAAGATCTCGTTCCTCTTCTTCTCGCCGCCGGAAAAGCCTTCGTTCA
The DNA here is from genome assembly GCA_017883215.1 of Thermoanaerobaculia bacterium. Taxonomy (GTDB): domain Bacteria; phylum Acidobacteriota; class Thermoanaerobaculia; order Gp7-AA8; family Gp7-AA8; genus JAJXWV01. Next base: position 11,968 of record JADGOA010000056.1, read on the forward strand.
CCGCACGGTTCATGAACGCTTCGTCGAGCTCGACGAGCTTCATCTTCTGTCGCGCCAGCTGGAGGAACTCCATGGCATCGAGCTCTTCCTCTCCGTGGTGCTTGCGGACGGCGTTGAGGGCCGCCTTGAGGAAGTAGATGTTGTTCACTCCCGGGATCTCCACCGGATACTGCATGGCCAGGAACACGCCCTCGCGAGCGCGCTCCTCGGTGGGCAGCGCCAGCAGGTCCTTCCCTTCGTACGAGACGCTTCCAGCGGTCACGTGATAGCGCGGCCGTCCGGCCAGCACATTGGCCAGCGTCGACTTTCCGGAGCCGTTCGGCCCCATGATCGCGTGCACCTCGCCGCTGCCGACATGCAGGTCGAGCCCGTGGAGGATTTCTTTGCCGTCGATTCCGGCGTGCAGGTTCTTGATTTCGAGCATTTCCTGAGTCCTGAGTAGTCCTGAGTCCTGAGTGCTGAGTCCTGAGTAGGGCAACTCAGGACTCAGCACTCAGGACTCAGGACTCTTTTATCCGACGCTTCCTTCGAGCGAGACGCCGAGCAGCTTCTGCGCTTCCACCGCGAACTCCATCGGCAGCTCGCGGAAAACTTCGCGGCAGAAGCCGTTCACGATCATCGACACGGCGTCCTCGGCGGAGATGCCGCGCTGCTGGCAGTAGAAGAGCTGATCCTCCCCGATCTTCGAGGTCGAGGCTTCGTGCTCCATCTTGGCCGTCGGATTGCGCACCTCGATGTAGGGGAACGTATGCGCGCCGCACTTGTCGCCCAGCAGCAGCGAGTCGCACTGCGAGTAGTTGCGCGCGTCTTCCGCCGACTTGAGAATCTTCACCGCGCCGCGATACGTCTGCTGTCCGTGTCCGGCGGAGATTCCCTTCGACACGATCGTCGACCGCGTGTTCTTCCCGATGTGAATCATCTTCGAGCCGGTGTCGGCCTGTTGATGGTTGTTCGTCAGCGCCACGGAGTAGAACTCGCCCACCGAGTTGTCTCCCTGCAGGATGCAGCTCGGGTACTTCCAGGTGATGGCCGATCCGGTCTCGACCTGCGTCCACGAGATCTTCGAGTTCTTGAAGGCCTTACCGCGTTTGGTGACGAAGTTGTAGATGCCGCCCTTCCCTTCCTTGTCGCCGGGATACCAGTTCTGCACGGTCGAGTACTTGATGGTGGCGCCGTCCAGCGCCACCAGCTCGACCACGGCGGCGTGCAGCTGATTCTCGTCGCGCATCGGCGCCGTGCAGCCTTCGAGGTAGCTGACGTAAGCTCCTTCGTCCGCGATGATCAGCGTCCGTTCGAACTGTCCCGTACCGGCCGAGTTGATGCGGAAGTAGGTCGAAAGCTCCATCGGGCAGCGCACGCCTTTCGGGATGTAGCAGAACGACCCGTCCGTGAAGACGGCACTGTTCAGGGTGGCGAAGAAGTTGTCCGTGTACGGAACCACGCTGCCGACGTATTTGCGAACGAGGTCCGGGTGCTCGCGGACGGCGTCTGAGAACGAGCAGAAGATGATGCCGAGCTTGGCCAGCTCGGCGCGGAAAGTCGTGGCCACCGAAACGCTGTCGAAGACCGCGTCGACCGCCACGCCGCTGAGCCGCTTCTGCTCCCCGAGCGAGATGCCCAGCTTCTCGAAGGTGCGGCGCAGCTCGGGATCGACCTCGTCGAGCGAGTTCAGCGTTTTTTTCTGCTTCGGCGCCGAGTAGTAGCGGATGGCCTGGTAATCGATCTTGTTGAACTTGACGTTCGCCCAGGTCGGCTCCTGCATCGTCAGCCAGTGGCGCAGCGATTTCAGGCGCCACTCCAGCAGCCACTCCGGCTCGCCCTTCTTCGCCGAGATGAGGCGGATGATGTCCTCGTTCAACCCGGGAGGAGCGACGTCGGATTCGATGTCGGTGACGAACCCGTACTTGTACTCCTGATTCGCAATCTGTTCGATCGTTTCTGCCATAGGTTCACCCCGGACTCTGCCGGTTCAGCGCAGGCTCTCCCCCCGCGACGACAAAGAGCCCTTGTCGATGACGGCGAGGGGCATAACCCCGCGCGTGAGATCGCCGAGTGAGACCTGCTCGAACGCTCCCTTGATCGCACGGTTGATGCCGAACATGAATCGCCGCGACGGACA
>JADGOA010000368.1 GCA_017883215.1 Thermoanaerobaculia bacterium
TCACGATCGTCACCACGACCCAGCCGCTGATCAGCGGCGCGTCGTTGCGATCGCTCGCACAGGCGTACGGAAAGGACGCCGAGGTCTCGGCGCTGGCACAGCTGATCAACTCGGCCCTGCAACCGCTGCCGATCGACATCACCGCCGCGCACTCCTGCTCGTGGTCGGCCATCGCAAAGCTGGACCCGGAGCTCCACCACGACTACATGGTCGTCGAGCTTTCCTCCCCTTTCCTCAATCCCTTCACACACCGTGAGTCGGGCCTCTTCGCCCGCTACTCGCTCGGCGGCCACGACTCGCAGTGGTATTGGGTCCCGCTCGCCGAGCGAAACGGCGTCTGGGCCATCGGCAGCGTGTTGACGATTGATATGCACGAATGACCACCACCCGCCCAGTTGCTGAGTTGCTGAGTTACTCAGTTGGTGAAGCGCGAGTGAACGCACAACTCGCCAACTCAGCAACTCAGTAACTCAGTAACTCAGCAACTGGGTGGGAGAAAGGAAGGAACCATGCAGACTCTCCTCGACGAAGCAATCGAAGCGTGGGAGGACGCCCGCGGCGGCCTCATCGAAGAGCTCGAAAACATCCCAGCCAATCAGTTCGACTTCCGGCCGACGCCGGAGACCCGCAGCGTCGCCGAGCTCGCGGTCCACATCATGGAGGTCTCGCTGATGATGGCCGGGGAGCTGACGCGCGAGGAGTCGGATTTCACGCGCGCGCCGTTCCCGAAACTCATCGCGCAATACAGCCGGGGCGTTCAGAAACTGAGGACGAAGCGCGAGATCCTCGCTGCCATGAAGCGAACTCTGCGCGAGGGTGTCAAAGCGTTCCGCGAGGCGGGCGATCTGCACATGCTGCAGCTCATCCTCCGCTTCGACGGCGAGAAGGGAACCCGTCTCGCCTGGTTCCATCACGGCATCTCCCAGGAGATGTACCACCGGGGCCAGATCGTCACCTACCAGCGGCTGATGGGACTCACTCCGGCGCTCACGCAGCGGATCCGCGGCGCTTAGGAGAGGAGTGCGGACATCCTCGTCCGCATGCTGGCTGTGGCACAGGCACTCTTGCCTGTGCCGGCACAGACAAGAGTGCCTGTGCCACCGGGGGTCGGGGGCCAGAGCTCGGGGGCGAGAGCGTTGCCTCTCTATTCCGACCCCCGACCCCCGACAACCGACCTCTGCGGCTCGCAGTCACTCCATGGCACGCCTCTTCCAACAGACCCTGTTGCGGCGGTGCCGCGAAGGGATCAGCCATGGACGAACGGACCACAACAGCGTCGACCCGAGTCCTCGTCGCAGACGACGACCACGCGATCCGCCAGCTCGTCCGTACGATCGTCCGCCGCGAACGGCTCGAAGCCGACTGCGTGTGCGATGGCCTCGAGGCGATCGACATGCTCAGGCAGCGCGAATACGCCGTGATCCTGCTCGATCTGATGATGCCGCGCATGGATGGGTTCGGCGTGATCGAGTTCATGAAGCAGAACCCTCGTCGAACAAGCCGGTCGTACTCGTGATCACCGCCGATGCCGATCAGAAGTTCAAAACAGTCGACCCCGAGATCGTCGCCGGCGTCCTTCGAAAACCGTTCGAAGTCGCCGACCTCGGCAATCTCGTCCGCCTCTGCGCTACCGGCTTCGACCAGGAGATCTCGCACAAGTTGCCGACACCGCAGCCAGGCGCGAGCATCCACGAGGACGAGAGGCCGAACTGAGGGTGGTGCTCGGTGGTCGGTGCTCGGAGGGCGGTGGCGACGCTGCTACCGAGCTCTGAGCACCGAGCACCTCACTCCACCCACCGCTCCATCCAGTACTGCAGCATGATCACGGCCCACAGCGCCTTCGCGTGATTTGCGCGGCCGGAGCGGTGATCGGTGAGGAGGCGCTGAACGTAGGTGTCGTTGACGAGGCCCTGCGCACGCAGGCGCTCGGAAGCGAGAAGGCGGTCGACGTCGGCGCGCAACCCCTGGTTGATCCAGCTCGCGACCGGCACGCTCAGTCCCCGCTTGCGCCGGTAGATCACGTCGCGCGGGATCCACTTCTCCGCCGCCTTTTTCAGCACCCACTTGGTCGTCAGCCGCCGTACGCGGAGATCGACCGGCAGCGACAACGCGAACGTGCTGACGAAGCGGTCGAGGTACGGCGCGCGCGCTTCGACCGACGACAGCATCGTGGCGCGGTCGACCTTCACGAGAAGGTTGTCGCGGAGATAGCTGCGATAGTCGAGAAGCATCGCTCCGCTCAGCGCATCGCGGTTGCCGCCGAGGTCCGGAAGCTCCGGCTGACCGGTCCCGGCGCGGCCGAAAATCTCGCGGGACAACCCGGTGCCGAACCAGGCGAGGTGGCGCTCGATCCACGGTCGTTCCGCATCTGAAACGAAACGTTTCAAGAGGAACTCGATGGTGACCTTCTTTCCGGAAGCCGGCACAGTCCTCACCGCTTTCCGGACCAGCGCGCGCAGCGGCGCCGGAACGGCGTCGTAGTACGGCGCGACCTTGTGGCCGAGGTAGGTCGGGTAACCGCCGAAAAGCTCGTCGGCTCCCTCGCCGCTGAGGATCACCTTGACGTACTTCCGCGCGGTGCGCGCAAGGAGAAACGTCGGAAGGATCGCCGGGTCCGCGAGCGGCTCGGCGACGCCACGGACGACGTGCTCGAGCGCCTCGCGCAGCGTCTCCTCGTCCGTCCGCACCGGTACGTGCATGGTGCGCATCCGGTTCGCCAGCAGGGCTGCGTCGCCGCTCTCGTCGTACGACGCCTCGGCGAACTGCGCCGAAAACGTGTGCACCCTGTCGACGCCGATCGTCTGCGAGGCCAGCGTGGCCAGGATCGAGGAGTCCATCCCGCCGCTGATGAAGACGCCGACCGGCACGTCCGACATGACCTGCTTCTGCACGGCGCTTTCGATCAGCTGCTGCGTTCTGGCGATGGCATCGCGGTCGCTGATCGGCTCCGGCCTGAACGCGGCCGGGTCCCAGTAGCGGATCGTCTCCTGGCCGTCGTCGTGGAACCGCATGATCGTTCCGGCGGCGACCCGGCGAACGGCTGCGAAGGGGCTTCGCGGCTCGGGGATGTAGCCGAGATTGAGGTATGCCGCGATGGCGTCGTAGTCGAGATCGCGCGGGAGAGCCGGATAGCGCAGCAGGCACTGGACCTCGGAGGCAAAGACGATCTCGTCACCGATGCGCGCGTAGAAGAGCGGCTTCTCGCCGGCGCGGTCGCGCGCCAGGGTCAACGTGCGATCGCGGTTGTCCCAGATGGCGATCGCGAACATGCCGTCGAGCTGCTCGACCGCCCCCACCCCGTGCTCGAGGTAGAGCGGCAGGATGCTCTCGACGTCCGATCCCGAGCGGAACGGATAATCGCGATAGCGCGCGCGGATCGACGGCGCGTTGTAGATCTCACCGTTGCACTCGAGCCAGACATCGCCGTTCGGCGAGGCGAACGGCTGATCGGCGCGCTCGTGCAGATCGATGATCCGCAGCCGCTCGGTGCCGATCACGGCGTGCGGGTCCGCGAACGCCGCATGCCCGTCCGGCCCGCGGTGCCGCAGCGCCTCTCCCATGAAGTCCGCGACCTCCGGGTACTGCAGCGCCGCCGAGCGGCAGGCGATCATTCCGTAGATTCCGCACATGGCGATTGTCTCGAGTGACGAAGAGGGGTCGGGGGTCGGGGTCGGGCGCCGGATCGACTGTTCTTGCCTCCGACCTCCGACCCCCGAGCCCCGACCCCTGCGTCTATCGCATTCTATTCGTCCCCCGCCACGGCCCGAA
>JADGOA010000369.1 GCA_017883215.1 Thermoanaerobaculia bacterium
GCGGAGTCGGTGGCCACCATCGACGGAAAACCGGCCGTGGTCATGTCCATCCGCAAGCAGTCGGGAACGAACACCGTCGAAGTCGTCGACCGGCTCAAGGAACGGGTCGCGGAGATCCAGAAGGACCTGCCCAGAGGCTGGAAGATGCAGCTCGTCCGCGACCAGTCGGACTACATCAACGCCGCCGTGGACGCGGTGAAAGAGCATCTCATCCTGGGGTCGCTCTTTGCGGCGCTCATCGTGTGGTTCTTCCTCTCGTCGCCGAAGCTCATCGAAGCGCTGGTCATGCTGGGCGCGACGATGACGACGTACACGCTGCTGTTTGGGCTGCACGACACCTCCGAGCGCGTCGCGAATCTGCACGTATCGGTTCTGGCCTTCCTGGCGCTCTGGGTTGGGGTGAGCGTTTTCGCGTCGAAGAGACGGTGGCCTTCCATGGCCCGGTTCGCGGCCGCGCTCGGCGCGGTGGCGCTCGCTGCGGTGGTCGGCGGAGCGCTCGCCGGCAGCAGGCTGAAGGTGCCATTGATCATCCTGACGCTGAACCCGATTCGCCTGGCAGGTGTCTTAGTGGCGTTCGGCATGCTGGCTTATTTCTTCCGCAGGTCGCGGCCGACCCTCATCTCGGCGGTGGCCATCCCCAGCTCGATCATCGCCACGTTTGCGGCGATGCGCTACGAGAACTTCACGCTCAACGTCATCACCCTTCTGGCGCTGACGCTGGCGGTCGGTATCGTCATCGACGACGCCGTGGTCGTTCTCGAGAACATCTTCCGCTTCATGGAAGAGAAGAAGAGGACGCCGCGCGAGGCAGCGGTGGAGGGGTCGAAGGAAGTGGGCATGGCCGTCACGGCGACCTCGCTCTCGCTCATCGCCGTCTTCCTGCCGGTGGCCTTCATGGGCGGCATCGTGGGACGGTTCATGAACTCGTTCGGCATCACGATGGCCATTGCCATCGCCGTCTCGCTGCTCGTCAGCTTCACGCTCACGCCGATGATGTCGTCGCGCTGGCTGCGTCGCGAAGACCTCCATCACGAGAAATCGACGCGCGAGCATGGCGTGTACGGCCTGATCGAGGCCACGTACCTCCGGCTCCTCGACTGGGCGCTCGGACACCGCTGGGTCATCGTCACGGCCATGGTGATCGCGGTCGCCTCGATCGCTCCGCTGGGAATGGTCGTCAACAAGAACTTCCTGCCGGCGGACGACGAGTCGCAGTTTCAGGTTACGGCCCGCGCGCCTGAAGGCTCGAGCCTGGAGACGACGCAGACCATTCTGCAGTCGATCGACAATCGCGTTCGCCAGATCCCGGAAGTGGAGACCACCGTCATCACCATCGGCGACGATCCGCAGGTCACGCACAACCTCGGATCGATCTACGTCAAGCTCGTGCCGGTCGAGCAGCGCAAGCGCGACCAGTTCGCCATCATGGCCGACGTTCGCCAGAACATCCTGCCGCAGTACGCCCGGCTCAACCTGCGCACGTCCGTCGCCCAGGTCAACTCCTTCGGTGGCGGCGTCAACGCCGAGATCATGTACTGGATCGGCGGTCCGGACCTGCATAAGCTCGAGCAATACTCGAACGACCTGCTGGCGAAGCTGCGCGAGATGCAGGCCATGGGCGTCGTCGATCCCGACACCAACTTCATCGTCGGCAAGCCAGAGCTGGGCGTCCATATCGACCGCGCCAAGGCGGCCGACATGGGCGTGCGCGTCCAGGACATCGCCTCCACGCTCAACGTCCTGGTCGGCGGTCTGAAAATCACCGACTACTACGAAGGCGGCGAGCAGTACGAAGTGCACGTCCGCGCCGAGCACGCCTACCGAAAGGATCCACAGGGCATCGGTCAGGCGGAAGTGCCCACGGCTTCTGGCAAGACCGTGCAGCTTCGGGATGTCGTCAACATGGAGCCGGGATCGGGACCTTCGACCGTCAACCGCATCTCGCGCCAGAGGCAGGTCATGCTCACGGCGAACATGGCCCCGGGACATTCCTCGCAGACCGTCATGGACGAGCTGCTGAAGGAAACGAAGAAGCTCAACATGCCTTCCGAGTACTCCTCGGGATTCACGGGACGCTCGCGCGAGCAGGGGCGCGCTTTTGCGAGCTTCATGTTCGCCTTCCTGCTGTCGATCATCTTCATGTACCTGATTCTGGCGGCGCAGTTCGAGAGCTGGCTCCACCCGGTCACGATCCTTCTGGCCCTGCCGCTGACGGTTCCGTTCGCGCTCTTTTCGATTCTGGTGCTGAACCAGTCGCTGAACATCTTCTCGATGCTCGGCATCCTGGTGCTGTTCGGAATCGTGAAGAAGAACGGCATCCTGCAGATCGATCACACCAACCAATTGCGCGCCGCCGGTCTGCCGCGGGCGGAAGCGATTCGCGAGGCCAACCGCAACCGTCTGCGGCCCATTCTCATGACCACGATGGCCTTCGTGGCCGGTATGCTCCCGCTGGTCGTCTCGAGCGGGACCGGCGCGGCGTCGAACCGCGCCATCGGTTCCGTCATCATCGGCGGCCAGACCCTGGCGCTCGCGCTGACGCTTCTGGCGACGCCGGTGGCCTATTCGCTGTTCGACGATCTGCAGGAGAGGCTGCGCGGCCGCAGCACCGAGCCGGTCGGAGAGGCGCCGGACGCGCCCTTCGCGACCGAGCCGGAACCGGCGTACGTGACCAACGACTGATCCGCCTGCGCGGGGAGTGCGGACGTCCTCGTCCGCAGCCGCCGGGCGTCCCCGCCCGGCGGCTTGGTACAACTGAAACGATCGGACGAGGACGTCCGATCGTTGCGGACGAGGACGTCCGCACTCCCAGGGCTTGACAGCGCTCTTGCACCGACGTACTGTATTAGTAACCTAGTACACAGTGACGGTACGAACGGAGCTATCGCTGAATGTTCGACATCAACCCATCGCACTCCTCGCCGATCTGGGTGCAGATCGAGGAGGGGGTCCGGCGGATGATCTCCCTCGGAGCGCTCAAGCCTGGCGATCCCGTCCCCTCCGTGCGCGATCTGGCGCGTACGCTTCGCGTGAATCCGAACACGGTCGCCCGCGTCTATCAGCGCCTCGCCGAAGCGGGGGTTCTCGCCGTGCGCCGCGGTGAGGGGACCTACGTCGCCGACGATCCGGCACAGCCGAAGAAGGCCGAGAAATCGGAAAAGCTTCGCGAGGCCGCCACGGCGTACGCCGGGACGGCGCTGGCGGTCGGTGCGACCGCAGACGAAGCGGCCGCGGAGCTCGAGCGCAGCTATGAACGGCTCTCGCGCGAGCACAGGAGGAAAGCATGAACGACCAACTCGCGGCTGCCATCGTCTCGGACGGCCTGACCGTCACGTACGGCCGGCGCACGGCCGTCGACAACGTGACGTTCGCCGTCCCACGCGGCGCCGTTTACGCGCTCCTCGGCCGCAACGGCGCCGGCAAGTCGTCGCTCGTCCGCTGCATGCTCGGGCAGCAGAAACCTCACCGTGGCCGCGTGCAGCTGTTCGGCGAGGACGCCTGGAACGGCCGGCAGGCGCTGATGGAGCGCGTGGGCGTGCTCGCCGAGGAAGCCGACGCGCCGCCGGAAATGCGGGTCGATGCCATCGCCCGCTTCTGCGGAAAGCTCTATTCGCGTTGGTCTGAGGCGTCGTTCGACGAGCGCATCGCGCGTTTCGCGATTCCGGGCAGCGCCCGTTTCGGCGAGCTGTCCAAAGGGCAGAAGAAGCAGGTGGGCCTGGCGCTTGCGCTCTCCTCGTCGCCCGAG
>JADGOA010000057.1 GCA_017883215.1 Thermoanaerobaculia bacterium
CCGACGCCGCAAGCACGAACGGCCGGGAACTTTCGCTCCCGGCCGTCGTGGGTGTTCGCGGGCCCGACCGCGGTCTGCGGTCCGCGGTCCGCGGTCTGCAGTCTGAACCTACGGAATCTGCAAAGCGCGATACGAAGCGAAAGGACGCCCGCCGCGCGTGGGGATCATCACGTACATCCGGATCCACTGGCCGGTCTTGAACGAGTCGAGCACCTTGCGGAACTGGTCGACGCTGGTGATCTTCTGACCCTGCAGCTCGGTGATGACATCGCCTTCGCTGAACCCGGCCTCGCCCGCGGCGGAGACGTCGCGGACGTTGGTGACGACGACGCCGGTGACGTTCTGGGCGATTCCATAGCTCTGGCGGACGGCCGGGGTGATGTCCTGAATGGAGAGCCCGAGCTTGTTGTGCGCCGGCTGTGCGGCGTTTTCCGGCGCCGGCTCCGGCGCGACGCCCTCTTCCGGACGCTCGGCGGTCGTGGCCATGAGATCCATGTGTTTGCCGTTTCGGATGATGCCGAGCTTCACCCTGGTGCCGATGGGCAGATAGGAGATGTAGTCAATGAGTTGACGATTGTTGTTGACGGTCCGTCCGTCCAGGTCGACGACCACGTCACCCTGCTCGACGCCGGCCTTGTCGGCGGGTTTGCCGGGCTCGACGTTTTGCACGAGGGCGCCGCGGGCCTCCGGAAGGTTGAAGGCGTTCTTGTACTGGTCGGTGACTTCCTGGATGGTCATGCCCAGGTAGCCGCGCACGACCTTTCCCTGTTTGAGCTGCGGGAGAAGGCGCTTGGCGGTATTGATGGGCGTGGCGAATCCCAGACCCTGGGCGCCGCCGCGGATGGCGGTGTTGATGCCGACGACCTCGCCGCTGATGTTGAGCAGCGGGCCGCCGGAGTTGCCGAAGTTGATCGCGGCGTCGGTCTGGATGAAGTTCTCGAACGAGCGGGTCTCTTCGCTGAGGCCGAGGGCGCGGCCCTTGGCGGAGATCACGCCGACGGTGAGGGTGTTCTCGAACTGGAAGGGATTGCCGATGGCGATGGCCCAGTCGCCCTTGCGGGCACGGTCGGAGTCGCCCAGGGCGACGTATGGAAGCTGTCCGCCGACGCTGATCTTGAGCAGGGCGATGTCGGTGGAGGGATCGCGGCCGACGATGGTGGCCGCGACGGTGTGGCCGCCGTTGCCGTTCTCGTCGGCGCCGTAATGGACCTGCACCTTCGAGGCGTCCTCGACCACGTGGTTGTTGGTGAGGATGTAGCCGTCGGGAGAGATGATGAAGCCCGATCCGCCGCTCAGCTGCCGCCGGGCGTCGTCCTGACTGTCCTCGTCATTGTTGTTTCCCCGCCCGCGCGGGGTGCGGGGGGTGCGCGGAGCCGGCCCGAAGAAGAAATCGAACGGATCGACGCCGCCGAACGAATGGGGGTTTGTCATCTGGCTGGTGTGCACGATCTCGGTCGTCGTGATCGACACGACGGCCGGCATGACCCGCGAGGCCAGATCGGCGAACGACGGGATGGCCACCGTCGTTACCGGCCCTTGCGCGGTGACGGCGGCGGGGGTCTGCTGGGCATGCGACTCACGCACGAATCCGAGATCCGCCGTGGCGAGCACGCCGAACGCAACCGACGCGATGATGATCGCCATCGTCGACAGAATGCGCTTCATTGAATGACTCATGGTTTTGTTCCACTCCTCCTGGTTGACTGCCTGTCGGGGAAAGGCGGCGCCGCGCCATTGGTTGGGGGGATGATGATGAGTTCTCTCCTCGATGCCGTGCGCCGTGCACCGCAAGTGCCAGGGGCGCGTTGCCGCAGGATACCGTTGAGACGAACAGCCGAGAATAATGTTTCGAGACTCTTTCGGTACGAATGTCGTGACAGTTTGTTGATTTCGGGTGGGTCAGGCGTGGCGAGTGCCGACGATGTGGGGTCGGAGGTCGGGAGGCGGGAGGCGGAGCGCATGCTCGGCGCTCCGACCCCCGAGCCCAACAAAAAAAGGCCCCGCACAACGCGCGAGGCCTTAGGCAGATCACCGGGGGGTAGGGAGTCGCTTAGACGACGCTGCGGCGGCCGACGATCAGCCGGTAGATGAACAGCAGCACGATTGCGCCGATGATCGATCCAATCCAGCCGGCGGTCTGTTCCTGCCGGCCCATGAGCGTTGAAGCGAGAAAGCCACCGACGAACGAACCGGCGATGCCGAGAAGAATCGTCACGATCCAGCCACCGGGATCGCGCCCCGGCATGAGGAACTTAGCGATGGCACCGACGATGAGACCGAATACCAGCCATCCAATGATGTTCATTCTTGTCCTCCAGTCACGGCCGGCGTTCCCACGCCGGAATACCCTTCATTGAGCAACGAAGGTGCCAGACCGAGCCGGGAGAAGCGGGTAGGGGACGGCAAGCTCGAGCGCAACCTAGGCCGCGGCATGAGGCATGCGGTATGAGGCATGGGTGGGCCACCACTCGCGGTTGGGCCTCACTCATGCCCCATGCCTCATGCCCCATGCCGCGCCCAGCACTCAGGACTCGATTACAATCCCCGCCTCATTTGACGGAACAGGAGAAGCCCATGTCTGGAAATCTGGTGGACTACCGCGTGGAGAAGGGCGTCGCGATCTTCGAGCTGAATGATCCGCCGGCGAACACGTACACGTACGAGATGAACCGCGAGCTGGACGAATGCATCCTCCGCGCGCGCATGGACGACGACGTTCACGTCATCGTTCTTCGGGGAGCGGGAGACAAATTTTTCTCAGCCGGGGCGAACATCAAGATGCTCTCGGAGGTCACGCCGCAGTTCAAGTACTACTTCTGCCTGCACGCCAACGAGATGCTCAACAGGCTGGAGCAGACGCCGAAGCTGGTGATCGCCGCGCTCAACGGTCACACCGTGGGCGGGGGTCTGGAGATCGCCATGGCGGCGGACATGCGCATCGCCAAACAGGGGGCGGGGAAGGTCGGCCTTCCTGAGGTGACGCTGGGCGTGCTTCCGGGCACGGGCGGCACACAGCGACTGTCGCGAATCGTCGGCAAGTCGAAGGCCATCGAGCTGATGGTCGAGGGCAACCTGTTCGATTTCGAGCAGGCCCAGGAGCTCGGCATCATTAACTACATCTGGCCGGCCGAAGAGGGCGGCAAGAAGTGGTGGGATCGCGTCATGGAGTACGCGTGGAGCTTCTGCCCGCCGAACAAGGCCTCCCGGGCCGTGGGCCGGATCAAGCGCGCCGTGCAGACGGGATGGGAGCTGCCGATCGAGAGCGCACTGGCGGTCGAGCGCGAGCTCCAGCAGCAGCTCTTCCAGAGCCAGGACGCCAAAGAAGGCCTCAGCGCCTACAACACCAGACGGAAGCCGGCGTTCAGCGGGAAGTAACAGTCCTGAGTCCTGAGGTTCGCGTGTCCTGACCGACTCAGGACTCAGCACTCAGGACTCAGGACTTGTTTTTGTTACCATCCCGCCCGGAGATCACAACGACATGCGATATCGCGCACTGCACGGAACCGACCGAAAGATTTCGGAGCTCGGCTTCGGCACCTGGACTCTCACGACGGGGTGGTGGGGGACGTACACGGACTCGGAGGCGCAGGCCATCATTCGCGCCGCTCTGGAGAAAGGGATCAACTACATCGACACCGCCGACGCCTACGGCAACGGCCGTGGGGAGACGGTGCTGGCGCCGATTCTCAAAGAGCATGGCGACGTCGCCGTGGGGACGAAGTTCGGATACGACTTCTACAACAACCCGGAGCGTCCGCGCGGCCAGCGCGAGCTGCCCCAGGACATGTCGCCGGCGTTCATCCGCTTCGCCTGCGAGCGATCGCTGGAGCGCCTCGGAGTCGATTGTATTGATATCTATCAACCTCACAATCCCCGCATCGTCACCCTGCTCGAGAACGAGCATTGGGAGACGCTGGAGGCCCTCAGGAACGAAGGGAAAATCCGCTCCTACGGACCTTCCCTCGGACCGGCCATCGGCTGGCGCGACGAGGGCGTCTACGCCGGAGCCGTCCGCAGGGCGCCCGTCACGCAGATGATCTTCAACATCCTCGAGCAGGACCCGGGACGCGAGTTCATCCTCGCCGCGGAGTGCGCGCAATCCAGACGCCGCTACGCCGGCATCGAGGAGGCGGCCGGCGGCAAGACGAACAAGCGCCTCTGCGAGCCGAGCAGCGCCTACGACCCCTCCTTCCGCTCGTGGAAGACGCCGGCGCTGTCGGCGGACGGACCGCAATTCCTGATTCGCGTTCCGCATTCCTCCGGGATGCTGGAAGGGAAGTACACCATCAACACCAAATTCGACGAGAGCGATCACCGCTCGCACCGTCCGCGGGCCTGGCTCGTGGAGGGGCTGCAGAAGATTCAGCGCCTGACGCCGTTCTGCGAGAAGCGCGGCGTCAGCCTCGGCCAGCTGGCGCTGCTGTGGCTCTACGCGCATCCGTCGATCCTCTCGGCGCTGCCCAACATCTACAACCTCGAGCAGATCGACGAGTTCGTCGCCGCCTCGGAGCACCCGCCGCTCGACGACGCGGAGATGGAGGAGATCCACGACCTCTATCTCCACAATTTCGACATCAACCCGTACGTCGAGTCCGCGGTGGGGGCTTAGAGCTTTCACCACAGAGGCACAGAGGACACAGAGGCACACCGAGAAAAGAGAGACGAACACTCTCTGTGTCCTCTGTGCCTCTGTGGTGAATTCGACGTGACACGCCTTGCGCTAGGATCTGACCATGACGGAAACAGCCCTGCAGAACAAGCTCTTCATCGGAGGGGAGTTCGTCGACGCCATTTCCGGCGCGACCTTCGCCACGATCAACCCCGCCACCGAGGAGACGATCACAGAGGTGGCCTCGGCGGCGGCGGCGGACGTCGACGCGGCGGTGCGCGCGGCGCGCGCGCAGATGGAGCCGGGGAGCGAGTGGCAGAAGATGAAGCCGCGCGACCGCGGAAAGATCCTCTTCCGCATCGCGGAGATGCTCACCGCGCGTGCCGCGGAGATCGGGCGCATCGAGACGCTCGACAACGGCAAGCCGATCTTCGAGTCGCAGTTCGTCGACACCCCCGCGGCCGCCGAGTGCCTCTACTACTACTCGGGATGGAGCGGCAAAGTCACGGGCGAGACCATTCCCGTGGCCGAGAACGCGTTCACGTACACGCTGCGGGAACCGCTCGGCGTGGTCGGTGCCATCACGCCGTGGAACTTCCCGCTGATGCTCGCGGTGTGGAAGATCGCCCCCGCGCTGGCATGCGGCAACACCGTGGTCCTCAAGCCCGCCGAGAACACGTCGCTGTCCATCCTGAAGTTCGCCGAATACGCGCGTGAATGCGGCCTGCCGCCGGGTGTTCTGAACATCGTTTCCGGCCCGGGGGCGGTCACAGGGACGGCCATGGTCGATCATCCCGGCATCGACGCCATCGCCTTCACGGGTTCGACGGCGGTCGGCAAAGAGTTGATGGCGCGCGCCGCGCGAACTCTGAAGAAGGTCTCGCTCGAGCTGGGCGGAAAGTCGCCGAACATCGTCTTCGCCGATGCCGATCTCGACGCCGCGGCGCGCGGCGCCCTGAATGCGATCTTCTACGGCAAAGGTGAAGTGTGCGCTGCGGGATCGCGCCTGCTGGTCGAGGAGTCGGCGCACGACGAGCTGATGGCGAAGGTGGTCGAACGCGCCGGGAAGATGACGGCCGGCGATCCGCTCCATCCGAAGACGAGGCTCGGCGCGATCGTCTCTCAGCGTCAGATGGAACGGGTCATGGGCTACATCGACGCGGGGAAGAACGAAGGAGCCACGCTCCTGACCGGCGGCGAGCGCGCCGACATCGGCACCGGCAAGGGCTACTTCGTCAAGCCGACCATCTTCGACGACGTCGATCCGAAGATGACCATCGCGCAGGAGGAGATTTTCGGGCCGGTTCTGGCGACCATGCGCTTCTCCGATGCCGAGAGCGCCATCGAGAAGGCGAATGCCACGGTCTACGGTCTGGCCGCCGCGGTCTGGACGCGCGACATCTCGAAGGCGCACCGAGTCGCCCGCGCCATCAAGGCCGGAACGGTGTGGATCAACAGCTACAACCTTTACGATCCGGCGCTGCCGTTCGGCGGCTTCAAGGAATCGGGCTTCGGCCGCGATCAGGGCCGCGACGCGCTCGACAAGTACACGCAGACGAAGAGCGTGTGGGTGAATCTGTAGAGCGAGTGGCGAGTAGAGGAGCCCGCGCAGCGCTTGGTGCGGGGAGCTGTCGCCTTTCAGGTGAGTGATGTCATCTCTCAGTCACGTTCGGGATCAAACTCATGCTGGGAGTGCGGACGTCCCCGTCCGTCTGCGACGCCGGAGGCGTCCCAGATGGTAGCCGGTGCGTCGGCGAAGCCGACCACCGGATCGCGGACGCCCACGATTCACGGCACCCCGGCAGGGGTGCCAGACTCCGTGTGCGACCCCGTCGGGGTCGCGGTGTCACGCGCGGCCGCGGATCCGGTGGTCGCGCTGACGCGCGACACACCGGCTACCTTCTGCGACGTCTCCGGCGTCTGCTGACCCGATCTCGCGCCGCGCAGTGTCCAGACTCCATGCGCCGGACATCGTTTCACCGCGCCACGAGGACGTGGCGCGGATGCGGACAAGGACGTCCGCACTCCGCAGCTGCGGGTCCTCTGATCGAGGTCCCTCGCCGCGTGAGCGAAGCGAACGGGGAGAGGGTGGCCGAAGGCCGGGTGAGGGGTGGACAGCTCGACTCGAGGTCCGCGCATGAGGCGCGTCCCCTCGCTCGCCCGTGACCCAGTGACCCGGCCCGAACCGCTAAGTCACGCCTTCCCAGCAACATCCCATCACCGCGACGGGCATCACAGCACGCGCGCGCAAATTGCAGACAAATACATGGATTCGGTAGAACCCCGTTTCGACGAAGAAGGAGGACATATGCATCGAATCGTTGTGGCGATGCTGCTGAGTGGGATCCTCGCCATGCCGGCCGTGGCGCAGACAGTGGCGCAGAAGGATCGGATTGCCAAGGAAGAGCTCACGACGTTGAACGACGCCCAGGCAGCGCTCAAGGTCGCCGAACAGAACGGTGCGCCGCAGTTCGCGACGAGCCTGTACAACGAAGCGCTGGCACGCCTGCAGTTCGCGCAGCAGAACTGGAGCGCGGCCAAGAGCTCGACGCGCGATCAGTCGCGGCTGTGGGCGCTCGAGGCGTTGTGGGCTTCGCGCGCGGCGTTGGCGAAGGCGCGATGGATCGGAACGAACTCGGCCATCGCCTCGCTGCAGGCGGACATCAGGCGCCGGGGCGGTACTGCCAATGTGAATCTGGCCGACGAGCCGGCCGACCTCGCTCTCAATCGCGGCGGGACCTCGAAAGAGCGCGTCGACTTCGCGCAGTCGGTCGTCGACGCCGCGAAGGCGGCCGGTGGCGATCAGGTTGCCGCCGATGACCTGAAGACCGCTCAGCAGGATCTCGGTACCGCGCGGAAGATTCTGACTGGGAACAGGAACAGCGAGAGTGCAGACTATCTCGCCTACATCTCCGAGATGATGGGGCGCCGTGCGCTCTACACGGCTCGCGGCAACAGCGCAACGACGCAGCTGCCGTCGCTTCAGCTCCAGCGGACGCAGTTGGCACAGGCGGACAGCGAGCGTCAGGCTGCCTCCGAGCGCGCGCAGAGAGCGCAGGCCGAGGCCCAGGCTGCCGCGCTGCAGCAGCAGCTCGCGCAGGAACAGGCCAACCGTAAGGCGCAGCAGGCGCAGATCGATCAGCTGCGCGGGCAGGTGGAAGCGAACCGCCTGGCCATTCAGCAGCGGGTCGAACAGGATCGCGCCGCGCGCACTCAGGAAGAGCAGGCCGTCGACCAGGCCTACACGCGATACCAGGCCGCCCTCGCAACCGGCAGCGCGACCGACATCGAAAACGCACGCCGGCAGCTCGAGGACGCGCAGATCGCGCTGCGCGCGGTGCAGTCCCGCGAGCAGGCCAACGTCTCCTCGATGGCGGCAGAGATCGACGCATTGCGCACTCAGCTGCAGGCAGCGCAGGACCAGAAGTCGATGACCACCGACCTGCTGGCGCAGCGCCAGGCCGAGCTGATCCAGCGCCAGCAGCTGCTCGACGCGTTGCGTCAGGAGCGCGAGGCCAATCTTGCCGCGCGCACGCAGCTCGAGCAGCAGCGCAACGCCTCCATTACCGAGGCGCAGCACCGCAGGGCCGAGACGGAAGCGCAGGCCCAGGCGATGCAGCAGCAGGTGCAACAGGCCCAGGCCGCGGCGCAGAAGGCCTCCGACGCCGCGAAGGCCGCGCAGCAGCAAACCGCTCAGGCCCAGGCCGAGTTGGAGAAGACACGGCAGCAGCTGGCCCAGCGCGATGCTGAAGCGCATCAGCTCCAGGTCCAGCAGGAGCTCGCCCGCATTGCGGCGACGCGCAAGAGCGATCGCGGCCTGATCGTCACCCTTCCCGGCATCTTCTTCGACACCGGCAAGTCGGCCTTGAAAGCGGGGGCGAAGAGCACGCTCGACCGGATTGCCAAACAGCTGAAGGACGAGTCGGCCGCTCGTATCGCCGTCGAGGGACACACGGATAACACCGGCGGGACGGAGAAGAACCTCGCCCTTTCAGACAAGCGCGCGCAGGCCGTGCGCGACTACCTGGTGAGCGCCGGGATCCCGGCGGACCGCATCACGGCGACCGGCAAAGGGGAGGGCGAGCCGGTGGCGACGAACAAGACCGTCGCAGGCCGGCAGCAGAATCGCCGGGTCGAGCTGATCATCACGCAGTAAGCGAGTAGCGAGCAGGGGAGGGGGGCAGGAGCGATCCTGCCCCCTCTTCAGTCCTGAGTCCTGAGTGCTGAGTCCTGAGTCCGCACTCAACCCGCGGACCGCGGTCTGCGGTCTCTCACTTCTCCGCCAGCTTTCTCTCCGTCTGCTGCTGCAGCGCCAGCATCTCGCTCAGCTCGGGTGCTCCGGGCGGGAGCTCGGCGAGCTTCTGCGAGATGTCGAGAGCGTTCTTCGCGCACTGCCAGTTCTCCAGCCGAACGTGCGAGCGGGCGATGTGGAAGTAGGGGTAGTAGTCGATCAGCCACATGCCGTACATCCGGGCGCGCCGCTGAGGGTCCGGACGGCGGGCAACGGCGTCGATGAAGTGCGTCAGCGCCCGCGGGTAGTCGCCTTTTCTCTCGAGCTCGAGCCCGAGCTCGTAGTTCGCGTACCACGGCGCGCCGGCCATCTTCGTGTCCGGCGGCAGATTGCACCGTTTCAGAACGTCATCGCGCAGCATGCTGAACTCGGACTCGCTCAGCACCGGCGCCTTCGTGTCGTACATGGCGTAGGCGGGCCGCGCGTACTTGCCGGTGCCGTCGCCTCGCAGCAGCAGCTGATAAGCGACCAGCAGAGGGCGGCCGAACTCGCTCTTCGCGGTCACGCCCGAATCTTCGGCGCGCGCAAGCTCCTGCCGCGCCTTCTCCACGTCCCCCGTCATCTGATTGGCGATGGCCAGGTAGAGGTGCGGAAGGTAGTCGATGTACTCGTTCGAAGCCGTCGGGATCTGCAGCCCCTCCTTCTCCCGCTGCGAGAGCGCAGCCTCGATCTCCTGGCGCGCTGCCGCTGCCTGCCCCTGTTCGATCAGGCGCACGCCCTTCTCATAGTGCTCGTACCACTGCAGAGGAGCAGTGGCCGCCATCGATATCGCCAGAAAGAGAGCCAGCATGATGGATTCCTTTCTACTCGATTGTAGGCCGTGACGCGCGAAATCGAGAGCGGGATTGTGGTCACTGAGCAACTGGGCGGCGGCTTCATCACGTAAACTCTTCGCGTGCTGGATCGCCGCCGACGCGGACTGCTTGCCGTACTCGGCCTGACTTTCGGTCTCGCCGTCACGATCGGCAACACCATCGGGGCCGGCATCCTCCGCACTCCCGGCGCCATCGCCGAGCACCTGCCGAGCTTCTGGCTCTTCCTCTCGGTCTGGGTCATCGGAGGTATCTACGCCCTTCTCGGATCAAACGCACTGTCGGAGCTCGGCACGATGACGCCCCGCTCCGGCGGCCAGTACGTCTTCGTCCGCCGTGCCCTTGGCGACTATGCCGGATTCATCGTCGGATGGAGCGACTGGATCTCCACCTGCGGCGCTACAGCCGCGATGGCCATCGTCGTCGGCGAGTACACCATCGTCCTCTTCCCGCGGCTGCGGATCATCGAGGTGGTGGCGCTCGTGACGCTGGCGCTGTTCACGCTGGTGCAGTGGTTCGGAGTGCGCGCCGGAGCGGTGGCGCAGGACCTCACTACTCTTCTGAAGCTGATCGCGTTCGTGATCCTCATCGGAGCGTGCTTCTACATCGGCACGCGCAACCCGGCGGCGAGCGCGTTCGACACCGTGCGGGAGGGCTCGCTCCTGTTGGCCTTCGTTCTCTCGCTGCAGGCGGTGATCTACACGTACGACGGATGGAGCGCGGTCGTCTACTTCTCCGAGGAGGTGAAGAAGCCGGGTCGCGACATTCCGCGGTCGATGATCGGCGGCGCACTCTCCGTCACGGCCATCTACCTGCTGATCAACGTCGGTTTCATGCGCGTGGTGCCGCTCGGCACGATCGCCGGCAGCAAGCTCGCTGCGGGTACGGTGGCGCGCTACATCTTCGGGCCGCACGGAGACACGGTCCTGCGCGGACTGATGGTCGTGGCGCTGCTCAGCGCCGTGAACTCCAGCGTCCTGATGGCGCCGCGGGTGATCTTCGCCATGAGCCACGACGGCCTGTTCTGGCGCGGCGCGCGCGAGGTCAACCGCGGCGGGACGCCCGATGTGGCGCTCCTCTTCAGCAGCGCGCTGGCGGCGATCTTCATCGTCACCGGAACCTTCTACGACGTCATCGCCAAGCTGGCGTTCTTCTTCGTCGCCAACTACACCCTGTCGTTCATCTCGCTCTTCGTGCTGCGCAGGCGCGAGCCGACGGCCGAGCGGCCGTACCGCGCCTGGGGACATCCGATCACCACCGCTGTGGCACTCGCCGCGTCACTCGCCTTCCTCGGCGGCGCGGTGACGGAAGATCTTCACAACAGCCTCTGGGCACTGGCCCTGCTGGCCCTGAGCGTTCCGGTCTTTCTCTTCGTCCGTGCACGCGCGTCCGGCTCTGACGCCGCAGGCCACTAGTCAGTGCGCATGCGGCGCGGTTGCTACTGCCGGGCGGCGAGATTTGCCGCGACATAGGTCGGATCGTTCGTGCCGTTGTCGTTCACGGTCGCGTAAGCTCCGATGAGGCCACTCGTCGGCGTGATGCGGATCAGCACCGCGGCCGGACCGTCGCCCAGCCCGCGCTCGTGGAAGACATCCCCGATCTGCATGCCGCCGGCCGAAGGAACGTTCACCATGAACGAGTCGAGTTTCTTTCCTTTGTCGTCGATGATCTCGATCCGTGTCGCAGCCGGTGTGGCCGTCGCAAAGCTCGTCAGATCTACGAGGCCGATGTTGGTTCGGAATCCGCTGCCTCCGACGATGCCCAGGATCTCCAGCGAGTCGCCCGATGCGGCGGATTGGAAGTTGTTGAGGGGGGGCATGAGGAAACCGTACGTGCCGCCGTTCTCGTCGATCGAGTACGTGCGCGAGGTGACGCGCACGCCGCTCGAGTCGCCGCTCGACTGGTAGCGCAGGCGAGCCAGACCGGTGCGGTTGAAGAGTTTCGTCATCGCGTCCGGAATGACGCGGGCCTCCTTTCCGAGGAGGGTGAGAGTCACCGTCAGCGTCTCACTGCTGTCCCACATCTTCATCTGCAGCGTGAGCTGGCGGGGCAGTTCGGAAGGGTTGTAGAGGTAGAGATCGCTGCGGTACATGGCGTTGTTCGCGCCGGCGATGTGCCCGATGACCGGAATCGTGCGAACAACCGGGGCCGGCAGGTCGGGCGGGAAGTAGGTCGGATCGTTGGTCCTGTTGTCGATCGTGAAGACCGATGCGATGGCCTCGCCGCTCGTCGGCTTGATGACGAGAGCGCCGTAGTCGTTCGACGCGAGTCCCATCGTCGAGGAGATGCCGTTGATCTGCTGCTGGCCGGCCATTGGTGCGCTGAAGCTCACGCCGTCGGTTCCCATCGTGCCGAGGAAGCCGAGCGCCGACGCGGCCACGGTCGTCCCTCGGCCGGAGACGTCGGTGAGGACCAGGTTCGTCCGGAAGTTCGGCCCGGGAAAGGCGCCGGAAAACGTGACCGGGAAGCGCGGGCTCGCCGTGCCGCCAAACATGTCGATCGCGTTCATGCCGTAACCGTAGGTTCCGGCCGCCGTGCGCGTGAAAGTGCGGCTGGTCGCATTGACGCCCGACTCCGGATCGATGAAGAAAACGCCGTTGCCGCTGTCGAGCTGGAAGAGCGATTTGAGCGCGTCCGGAATGACGCGGATCTCCTGCGGCTGCAACGTGAGAGTTGTCTGCCGCGGGACGCAGATCGCCGGAGATGGACCAGTCAAACAGACATCGGTCGAATGGTCGCCGCCGTTCGCCACGTATCGGATCAGGACCTTCTGCGCCGCGTCCGACGGGTTGTGGATGACGACGTCGCTCTGCCAGAAGCTGCCGTATGCGCCCGGCGTGCGTCCGATGCCGGGAAGGACCAGGTGCTGCGCGAACGACGCGCGGACGACGCCCCACTCCTGAATGATGTCCCCTCCGCCGGCAGTGGGAGGCGCGCCGCTGACCGGCGGGCTGACGACCATGCCGCCCGCCATCGCGCCCGAATCGAAGACGAACGGCTCGCCAGTCGCGGCGCGGTCGACGTCGAGGTGCACGAAACCCTTCGTGGTCTGCTCGTTCATGAACAGCTCGTCGTAGACCCGCGGCGCTGCGTCGCCGGTGTGCCAGAAGGCGAGGGCGGGATCCTTGAACAGCCGCTGATCGATCTGCGGCCGTGGCCGGTGCTCCTGAATCAGCAGGGTGCTGCCCGATGCGCCGGCATGCAGCGCCTCGACCTCGGGTGCGGTGATGTCGGACCACTGCTGCTTCGCACCGGATGTGTCGTGGAACGTCAGCGTCGTCGGCTTGCCGGAACCGCGCTGGAGAATCCATGCGCCGCTGTAGTCGAACGTCGGGATCCCGAAAATGCCGAGACTGTCGAGCGATGCTGGCTGGAACATCGCGAAGATCCGCGTGCCGTTGGACCATCGTCCGAACGTCACCTGGCCCGGCGCATTGATCTCATAGGCGGTCCGCTCCTCCAGGTACACGTCTCCGTTCGAGGCGATCCAGCCTTCGACGCTGTTCGCGTTCGCGAATCCGATCGTCGAGAATTTCGTCAGGTTTCCGGACAGATCGAGGACCGAGAGGGTGTCCTGCGGGCCGCGGACAAGGAAGCGCGTGCCGCCCTTGTCGGAGCCGACGAGAGAGAAATATGTCGTCGTCGAGCTCACGAGTTGCTTGACCGAGGCGTCGGCTCCGATTGCATACAGGACGTTCGCGGTGGGGCTTCCCCAAGGGGGAGGCGGCGCTCCCGTCGGCGGTAGATTCACGAAGCCGTTGATGCTGAGCACGAACGGGAACGATGCGGTGCCGATGCGGATGGGTGAGTAGCGCGCCTTCACCCAGGGGCCGCCCGTGTCGGCCTGCCAGGTGGTCAGGTTTGTCACGATCGCCCCGGCGGGAAGCTGGACGCTCTTCCAGCTCTTGCCGCCGTCGTTGCTCAGAACCCAGAGGTACTGATGCTGCGCGTTGTTGCCGAGGTCAGCGTTCGTCTGAGCGAGGATGACGGGAACGCCGTTGTTCTCCCGGACGGCAACGCTCGTGAACGAGGCGTAGGTGCCATCCTGCGGGAGGACCACTCGCGGCTCTTCCTGGCCGGTCGAGTCATAGACGACAAGCTGGCCTGCCGGATAGCCGTAGTAGATCGGACTGAGCGGACCAGGCCCACCCGGTGGCGCCGATTCGACGAGCGCGAAGTAGTGGTTCATCCGGTGTTGCTGCGCCGGCAA
>JADGOA010000058.1 GCA_017883215.1 Thermoanaerobaculia bacterium
GTTCTCGCGGACTGCGGGCTTCCAGCCCGCCTGCGGTCGGGCATCCTGCCCGACCGCTGTTTCTCGCCAGAGAGTCGCCGAGCTGGAAGCCCGGCGACAGGCGGGCAGGATGCCCGCAGTCCATGGAAGATCCTCATGCGTTCTTCACCCTCTCGAACAGCAGCTCGAGCTTTCTGTTGTCCTTGATTCCGGGAGCTGATTCGACGCCGCTGGCGAGGTCGATTGCGTCGGGACGCACGGCGCTGATCGCGGCTGCCGCATTCTCCGGCGTGATGCCTCCGGCGAGGAGGAACGGTCTGGCGCGATCGTATCCCGCGAGATGCGACCAGTCGAAGCAGCGTCCCGTGCCGCCGGAGCGGCGCTCGTCGTAGGTATCGAAGAGGAGCCACGACGCGGCGGGGTGCTTGTTCGTTTCCGGTGCTGTGTCGGCGATGTGGATCGCTTTGATCGCCGGAAGCCCGATCGCTTCGATGTCGTCATTCGTTTCCGTGCCTTGCAGCTGCACGAGGTCGAGCGTCGCCCGTGCGGCGATTTCGCGCACGCGACCGGGAGCGGCGTTGCGGAAGACGCCGACGATTTTCGTTGCGCCATTCGTCGCGCGGACGCGTTCGGCGATGCGAGCCACTGTTTCGGGCTCGACGCAGCGAGGCGATTCCTCGACGAAGACGAAGCCGAGGAAATCGGCGCCGAGGTTCGCGGCAAGGAGCGCGTCTTCTTCGCGGGTCAGGCCGCAGATTTTGATTTTGGTCATGGGTTCGTTTCCACCGCCCGCCCACGGGGGCTATTCACCACAGAGACCCAGAGAGCACAGAGAACCGAAGAGGCTCCTCTTGGTTTCGCTGTGCTCTCTGTGCCTCCGTGGTTCATTCGGTGTTCGCCAAGCATCTCAAGATGCCAGGAGCGTGGCTCGACGGATGTTTCCCGCATTTTCAGATCCTTCGCCGCGCTCCGCCTGCAGCTCCGCCGGCTCAGGATGACGGAGCTGCAGCGCACGCACGGCCGCGGCACGGTCACTCTGCCGCAGCAGCGACTCGCCCACCAGAAATGCGTCGAACCCGGCGGCGCGCAGGCGGTCGACGTCGGCTACAGTTTTGATCCCGCTCTCCGCCACCTTCAGCACACCATCCGGAATCAGCGCGGCCAGACGCTCAGACGTTCCGAGATCGACTGAGAAGTCGCGCAGATTACGATTGTTCACCCCGATCAGTCGCGCACCGCCCTCGAGGGCACGCTCGAGCTCCTGCTCGTCGTGCGCTTCGACGAGCGCATCGCAACCGTATGCGTCGAGCAATCCGACGAGCTCGCGTATGCGCCGTCCGTCGAGCAGCGACGCCAGAAGCAGCACCGCGTCGGCTCCGGCGGCGATGCCGTTGATCAGCTGCGACGGCGCGATCACGAAGTCCTTCATGATGACCGGCAGCCCCGACGTCTTCGCCCGCGCGATCCAATCGCGGGAACCGCGAAAGAAATCCGGCTCGGTCACGATCGACACGGCCGCCGCACCGCCCCGCGCGTAGTCTCCGGCGATCCGCTCGACATCAGGATCCGGCACGATCGGCCCCGCCGACGGCGAGGCCGCCTTGATCTCCGCAATGATGTTCACCCCGTCCCGCCGCAAGGCCTCGGAAAAGGCGAACGGCTTTCGCTCGCGCGCCGCCCTCTCCGCCGCTGCGCGATCCGCCGGTTCGTTGGCGATGCGCTCCTTCGTCCGTTCGACGATCTTCTGCAGCACGTCGTTCAAGCCACACCTCCAACCTGGTTGCTGACTGCGATGAGCTGCTCGAGCTTGCCGCGGGCGGCACCGCTCTCGATCGAATCAAGGGCCATGGCTACGCCGTCGCGAACCGAGGATGCAGCACCGGAAACGTAGAGTGCCGCGCCGGCATTCGCTGCCACGACGTCGCGGCGCGCGCCGTTGGTCCGCCCCTCCAGGACGGTGCGGGCGATGCGGGCGTTCTCCGCCGCATCGCCGCCGCGGATCTCGGCGAGCGAGTGGCGCCCGACCCCCATCTCTTCCGGGTTGATGTCGTAGGAGCGGATCCGCCCGTCGCGCACCTCGCAGACGTGCGTCGGCGCGGAGACGGAGATCTCGTCGAGCCCGTCCCTGCTGTGCACCACCATGGCATGCTCCGCCCCGAGCGCCCTCAGCACTTCGGCGACGACCTCGACGAGATCGTCGGCATAGACCCCGAGTACCTGGCGCCGTGCGAAGGCCGGGTTCGTCAGCGGACCGAGGACGTTGAAGATGGTGCGCACGCCGAGGTCGCGGCGGACGGAGACGACAGCGCCCATGGCTGGGTGAAGCTTCGGCGCGAACAGGAAGGCGATGCCGATGCGGCGGAGCACTTCCGACGCCTGCGCGGCATCGAGATTGACGTTGACACCGAGTGCGGTCAGCACGTCCGCGCTGCCGCAGGATGAGGAGACCGCGCGGTTGCCATGTTTGGCCACAGGCGCTCCGGCTCCGGCGGCGACGAGCGCCGCCATGGTGGAGATGTTGAACGTGCCGGCGCCGTCGCCGCCGGTGCCGCAGGTGTCGATGAGTCCCTCGCGGTCGACGTCGAGAGGGGTGACGCGCTCGCGCATGGCCATGGCCGCGCCGGTGATCTCGTCGGCCGTCTCGCCGTTCATCTTCAGCGCCACGAGGAGCGCGCTCTTCTGCGCTTCGCTGGCCTGACCGTCCATCATCTGCGAAAAAATGCCATGCATCGTGTCGCGGTCAAGATGTTGACCAGCGATCAGTTTTCTCAATCCATTGGCGATCATTGCAGCACCTCCAGGAAGTTGCGGATCAGCTGGTCGCCGCCCGACGTGCCGTACGACTCGGGGTGGAACTGAATGCCGAAAAGGGGGCGGTCGCGGTGGGAGACGGCCATGATCACGCCGTCATCGGTCTCGGCGTCGATCTCGAGCTCGTCGGGAAGGGAGTCGCGATCGACGACCAGCGAGTGATAGCGCGCGGTGTGGAGCGGCGAGTCACAGCCGGCGAAGAGCCGCTCGCCGCGATGGGTGACCTCGCTGACCTTGCCGTGCACCGGAACTGACCCGCGCACGACGCGACCCCCGAATGCTTCGGCGATTGCCTGGTGCCCGAGGCAGACGCCGAGCATGGGGATCGCGTCGTTGGCGCGGATCAAGTCGAGTACGCGTCCAGCCCGGGCGGGGGTGCCGGGGCCGGGAGAGATGACGATCGCGCGCGGCTGCAGCGCGATCAGCTCGTCGGGATCGAAGGCGTCATTCCGGACGACGTGCAGCGCTTCGCCGGCAAGGCGTTCGATCTGTTGGACGAGGTTGTAAGTAAACGAGTCGTAGTTGTCGACAACGACAATCATCGGTAGCTCCTGAAGCGCGGGAAACGGGGAGAGAGAGAGTGCGCTCAGGCGCTACGCCATCGCCAGGGATGCCAGGGGTGATTGATTAGAGGGCTGCTGGAGAGGAGGGAAGGACTAGAGCCAAAGACACGAGGCGACGAAGGGCATCGGCTCGTTCTCCTGGGAGTGGGTAGTCATGGTCGGCGGAGGATAACACGAAACGAGCGAGTGGCGAGTAGCGGGCAGGGGTACGAGGTCGCAGCGGCCCGCTGTCAGGAGTGCGGACGTCCTCGTCCGCAGTGATCGGACGTCCTCGTCCGATCATGCTCTGCGCGGCTGCCCATTCTCTGCGCGGCCGCACCACCCGCCGGGCGCGGACGCCCGCCGGGCGAGGACGCCCGGCGGCTGCGGACGAGGACGTCCGCACTCCTCCGCCTTGGCCGCTACTCATTGCCGTTCCCGGGCCGAATGGACACCACATCGCCGGGCTCGCTCGGCTGCATGGTGAGGCGGAGCTTGGTCGACTCGATCGGAACGGCGTCGATCTGACCGATCTGACCGAGCTCCTTGCCGCCTCCGGCCAGGCGTTGCAGCTCCTCCGCCTTCGGCCAGAGGCGCGTGTCGACAGAGCGCATGGCCTTGTTGTAGCTGTCCACCGTCTTCCGCAGCTGCTCGCCGACCGTGGCGATGTGCTCCATGACGACGACGAAGCGGTTGAACAGCTCCACGCCCACCTCGTGCATCTTCTTCGCGTTCTCCTCGGTTCGCTCGGCTTTCCATCCGGCGCTGATGGCGCGGAGGAGCGGCAGAAGGACGCTCGGCGAGGCGAGATAGATCTTCTTGTCGGCGGCGTAGTCGAAGAGCGTCGGATCCGTGATCAGCGCCGCGGAGAGGAAGTGCTCGCCGGGGACGAAGAGGACGACGAAGTCCAGCGTGTCGCCGATGGAGGCCTGGTATTCGCGCTTGCTGAGGGCGTCGATGTGGCGGCGGACGATTTTCGCGTGGGCGAGGAGGAACTCGCGGCGGCGCGCTTCGTCGGTCTCGTTGGCAGCCTGGGTGTACTCGCTGAGCGGGACCTTCGCGTCGATGGCGATGACGCGGTCGTTCGGGAGCTTGACGACGAGGTCGGGCCGCAGCCGCTTTCCTTCCTCGTTCTCGAACGTCTTCTGGACGGAGAAGTCGCAGAACTCGCTCATCCCCGCCATCTCAACGCAGCGGCGGAGCGAGCTCTCGCCCCACGAGCCGCGCACGGTCGGCGACTGCAGCGCGTTGGCGAGGCGCGAGGCTTCGCGGTGTACCGCTTCGTGGGCGGTCATCAGCGACTTGATCTGCTCCTGCAGACCACCGTAGATCTCGGTCCGCACCTGTTCGCTTTTCACGAGCTCGCCGCGATATCCCTCGACCATCTCGCGCAGCGGCTTGAGGAGCGCCTCGATCTCGGCGCGTTTGGTCTCCAGCGATCCGTCGATCTGCTCCTTGCCGCGCTCGACGAGCTGCTGGCCGACGGCGTTGAGCGCCTTCTGCGCAAGAGCGGCGAAACTCGCCTCGAGCTGCTGCTTCGACTGCTCGACGAACTCGTTCTTCTCCGCCAGCAGGCGCTCGCTCTCGTTGAGCTTCGTCTCCGCGGCGACGCGCGCCTGCTGCGCTTCGCCGACGAGCCGCCCGGCCTCGGTCGTGAGCGATTCGGCCTTCCGGCGCTCTTCGCTGGCGGTCATTTCCGCCTTGCGCCGCTCTTCGACGGCGAGGTCGCGCTCGGCCATCGCGCGCTGCATCTGAACGTTGAGGTCCGCAGTTGCGCGCTGGAGTTGCGCGTCGCGCTCTCCGAGGATGCGCTGCCACTCGGCAGATTTCTTCGCCGCCGCCACCATCCACCCGAACACCACCCCCACCGCGAGCGCGGCGAGGCCGACGAGAAGAACCGTTGTCAACATGGAACGATGATGCGGGTGCGTGGTTGCGCCGTCAAGGATTGCACGACAGGGGTCGGTGGTCGGGGGTCGGGGCTCGGAGGCGAGAACTAGACCTTTCGCATCCGACCCCCGGCCCCTGACCCCCGACCCCGCGTCTTTGTGGACGCGTCTTCTGTCCTGACCTCTTGTAGGCGGGCAGCGGCTTACCCGCGCATCGCCAGCCGTTTCAGCTCCTCCACCACCCTGTCGATCTCCTCGTCGTCGTTGTAGAAATGCGGTGAAAACCGGAGCATCCCCTCGCGGGGCGCGCAGATGATGCCTTGCCGGTCGAGCTCGCCGTGGAGCCGGATCAACTCCCTGGTGTCTACAAGGGGTGGAATCGCACCGACGATCCCGGAACGCCCCGGCCGCGGCGAGCCGATGCGGAATCCGATCGACTCCAGCCCCTCCGCCAGCCGGTTCGCCAGCCGGATCACCTCCTCCTCGATCGTCTCGATTCCGATCTCGACCAGCAGATCGATCGCCGCGCGGAGGCCGTAGATGCCGTTGGTGTTCAGCGATCCCCCTTCGAATCGACGCGCGTCCGGCAGGAGGTCGGTCGGAGCGAAGAGGAATGTCCCCTTCTTGCGGTCGATGTTCGTCCAGCCGTTCTCGATGACGCGCAGCTTCTCCCGATGTTCCGCTGCGGCGTAGAAAATCGCCGCCCCCTCCGCACCGCAGAGCCACTTGTGGCCGTCGGCGGCAAGGAACGAGATCTTCGACCGCTTCACGTCCATCGGCAGCACGCCGAGGCTCTGGATGGCGTCGACGCAGAAAAGGATGTGGCGGCGCGCGCAGAGATCGCCGATGGCATCGAGGTCCGCGGCAAAGCCGTTGTGGAAAGCGACCGAGGAGACCGCGACGATGCGCGTGCGGGGGTCGATGGCGGCGGCGACATCGTCGGCCGTGAACGTTCCCTCCGGCGCCTCGACCACGCGGCACTCCACTCCCCTCGCTTCCAGCACCTTCCACGGGACGTAGTTCGAAGGGAACTCCAGCGCCGTCGTGACGACGTTGTCGCCGCGTTCCCATCGCAGCCCTTCAGCGACGAAGGCGAGCCCTTCGGTCGTGTTCTTCAGGATCGAGATCTCGTTGGCCGCGGCCCCAATCAACTTCGCCGCGGATGCGCGGAGGCGGTCGTGCTCGGCGTACCACTCGCGCCAGTGTGCCGCCCCGAAATCCCGCTGGTCGCGCGCATGCCCCTCCATCGCCTCATACGCGCGGACGGAGAGAGGGCCGACGGCGGCGTGGTTGAAATAGATCAGATTGCGCGTGACGGGAAAGAGCGCGCGAAGATCCGATTTGAGCATTCGCCCATTATCGGATGGGTGGCGCGCCACGAGAGGTCGAGCCGCGCCAGGAGGTCGAGCCGCGCGATGCAGTCGAAGCCGCGCAAAGAGCGCGCGCCGGAGGCGCGACTGAGGCGCTCAGCGCGTGCTCGGATCAAAATTGCCGCAGTTGCCCCACGTACTCGCCGAAATTCCGCTTCATCTCCCCGAGCGAGTCGCCGCCGAATTTTTCGCGCATGGCGGCGGCGAGGACGATGGCGAGCATCGCTTCGCAGACGACGCCGCAGGCGGGAACGGCCGTCACGTCGCTGCGCTCCCACTGCGACCGGTGCGGCTCGCGTGTTTCCGTGTCGACGGAGGGAAGACCGCGGCGGAGCGTCGAGATCGGTTTCATGTAGGCGCGCACGACGACGTCCTCGCCGTTCGTGACGCCTCCCTCGAGGCCGCCGGCGCGATTGGTCTCGCGGTGATAGCGGCGTTCCTCGTCGAAGTAGATCGCGTCGTGCACTTCGGAACCGACCCGTCGCG
This sequence comes from Thermoanaerobaculia bacterium, assembly GCA_017883215.1. Lineage (GTDB taxonomy): Bacteria > Acidobacteriota > Thermoanaerobaculia > Gp7-AA8 > Gp7-AA8 > JAJXWV01. The sequence goes on from JADGOA010000058.1 coordinate 7,078, forward strand.
CGGCGGCGACGCCGTCGCCGATGGAGACGGCCTTCACGGCGTGAACCGACAGGACGGCCTGAGCGATGCGGCCGTCGAGCTTCTCGTTCCACTGCACGTATGACCCCAGCCCCACCGGCACGCCGTGGGCGGCGACGACGATCGTGCCGCCGAGGGTCTCGCCGGCTTCGCGCGCGGCATCGACTGCGCGAACCATCGATTCTTCGTCGCTCTTGCGGACAGCGCGCAGAGGCGAGTCGTCATCGACCGCGCCGAGCGCGTCCCACGACGGCACGTGATCGGGATCGCCCGCCGACCCGACCGACACGACGCCGGAGCGAATCTCGATTCCGAAGTTGCGAAGCAGCTCTTTCGCGACGGCGCCGGCAGCGACGCGCGAGGCCGTCTCGCGCGCCGAGGCGCGCTCCAGGACGTCGCGCAGGTCGCGGCGGTCGTATTTCATCCCGCCCGCCAGATCGACGTGGCCGGGACGCGGGGCGTGCACGCGCCGCTTCTGCGCTTCCGCGGCGTCGACGTCCCACGGGTCCATCGCTCCGCGCCAGTTTTCGAAGTCGCGGTTGCGGATGGCGATGGCAACCGGCGAGCCGATGGTCTCACCGCCGCGGACGCCTCCGACGATCTCGATCTCATCGGATTCGATCTTCATCCGCCCGCCGCGGCCATAGCCGTGCTGGCGGCGCGCCAGATCGCGGTTCATGCGCTCACGGTCGAGCGTCACGCCGGCCGGCATCCCGGTGACGATGACCGTGAGCTGCGACCCGTGCGACTCGCCGGCGGAGATGAAGGTGAAGGTCATGGCGCGGCAGTTTATCGTGCGACGCCGGGGCCGGCGCCGGCTGCGCGCGGGAGTGACAAATGGGACGGGTGGGACCGATGGGACGAATGGGACCGATGGGACGAACTCCGGACTTGGCACAACTCAACAGGTGAGTCTCATTCGTCCCATCGGTCCCACCCGTCCCATTCGTCCCATCAGCAGCCCTCCCGCGCGCGGCCTCAACTCTACTTGCTATGATCCGCGCGCATGTATCCGACCCTCGTGAAATTCGGCTCGTTCGAGATCACCACGTTCGGGCTGATGATGTTCATCGCCTTCGTCGTCGGCGGCTGGGTGCTGACGAAGCAGTTCCGCCGCTCCGGCCTCTCCGAAGAGCTCGCCTCCACGGTGGTGATGGCCGCCGCGCTCGGCGGCATCGTCGGCGCGAAGATCTACTACGCGATCCTCTACCACAGCTGGCACGAGCTCTTCACGCGGGCGGGGCTGGTCTGGTATGGCGGACTGCTCGGCGGCGCGCTCGCGGTCACGTTCGTCCTGGCTCGAAACCGTGTGCCGTTCCCCGTGGCGGCCGACGCCACCGTCCCCGCGCTCGCCCTCGGCTACGCGATCGGGCGGATCGGCTGTCTTCTGGTCGGCGACGACTACGGCCGGCCGACCAACGGCTGGTTCGGCATCGCCTTTCCGAAGGGAGCACCGCCGACGACCGCCTACAGCCTGCGCGAGTTCGGCGTGAAGGTCGATCCTTCAATCCCCGACAACGCGGTGCTCAAAGTGCATCCGACGCAGATCTACGAGTCGGTCTCGTCGTTCGTGATGTTCGCGATTCTGATGTGGTACGTGCGCAAGCCGCACCGCCGCGGGAACGCCTTTGCGTTGTTCCTGGTGATGGCCGGCATCGAGCGTTTCCTCGTGGAGATCGTCCGCGCGAAGGACGACCGCTTCCTCGGGCCGTTCACGGTCGCGCAGCTGATCAGCGTAGTCCTGGTGATCGTCGGGACTGCCGTTCTGGCCCGTCGCGATCGGGCCGCCGCGCCGATGGCGCGCCGGCGTGCGTGAAGGTGTCACCCCAAGCCAGAAATCAACGGCTGTGGCACAGACACTCTTGTCTGTGCGCCTTCGGACCCGGCAGGGCACAGACAAGAGTGTCTGTGCCACAAAGACCTCGGCTGCAAGTCATGAAGATCGATTTCCGCACCGTAGGGCACCGGCTGCGCCGTGCCGAATCTCCGTGGGTGGGGGAACCTGGCCACCGCCCGCCCACGGGAGTTCGGCACGGCGCGGCCGTGCCCTACGGTGGCTCCGGCCGTCAGACGGTCACTTTTTCCAGCGACGCTTTCTGATCGGAGATGAAGCGGAAGACGTCGACTTTGCCGGCGGAGTCGAGATGCTGGGAGACTTCGAAGAGCTGCACCGAGAGCAGCGTATTCAACCCGTCGTCTAGAACGGCTTTCCGTTTCTCGAACGGCAGCTCGGAGATGTTGGCGATGAGCATGTTCTCGTCGAAGCGGCCGAACTGATCGAAGAAGACTCCCGCCCACAGCTCGTCGCTCTCGGACTGCTGCAGGGCGTTCATGAAGATGTCGCGCGCGGACTCGTCGTCCACCGCCCGCTGCAGCGAGTCGTAGAGCCGCCCGAACATGTCGTTGTAGGTCGAGATCACCTTGAGGAGCTCGGGCGAGTCCTCCACGTCGAGGAATACCGGGCGGAAGGACTTCTCCTCGGGCGCCACCTCGATCAGCCGCGCCGAGACGAGCTGGAAGAGGATGCGCGCCACCTCGAACTCCGTCAGGTCGCCTGATTTCCCGATCAGCTCGCGGATCGTCAGCGTGCCGTCGATGTGGTCGTAGACGGCGATCTCATGCTCGCTCATGTCGAGATCGGCGAAATTCGGATGAGCCCCCGGCACCTTCATGAAGACCAGGTCGAGGTTCGGGATCTTTTCCTTGATCCTCGCGCTCTCGTCCAGACGGCGGATGCCCTCCATGATCACGCTCGAGGTGTTGAGCTGCAGGACGATCTTCTCGCTGACCATCTCCTTGGCCGATTCGAAAAAGAAGAACTCCCCTTCCTGCCATTCGAACAGCGAATAGATGATGTCGAGGGCCTGGTTCTTCACACCCCACCAGAGCTCCTTCGGCGAGATCGCTCCCATCTGGACCAGGACCTTGCCGTGGCGCATCTGCGGAGTGACGCGGCGCTTGGAGTCTTCGTACTGAGCGAGGGTGATCTTTCCGTTGCGCAGGAGGAAATGGCCGAGGGAGTGCTCGGAGGAGTTGGAAGTCGCGAAAACGATGTCGCCTTCCTTCCAGATGAGCGTTCGCTCGAGCTGCTTGTGCCGGAGGGCGAGCTTGCCGCTCCGGCGGATCATGGAGATGAAACTGAGGACATCCGGCAACTGGATGCGCGAGATGTCGCCATGGAGGATGGGTTGATCAGGCATCTGGACAAAAACCGCGACAACTCTCGCAAAAGAACCGCTCGTTCGCAAGGGATTGTTTGCGAGGGTGGGGGGAGTGGAATTCACCACAGAGGCACAGAGGACACAGAGAAGATCAGAAAGCAGAAATAATGCGAGCGGTGCCATCCCGAGCGTGAGCAAGGGATCCGGGGTACGGGCGGAAGACTGACGGGAAGCCTGAGGGCGATGTTCCTGCTGACATGCCTTTCCGCAATTCTTGCTGCGCTCTCTGTGCCTCTGTGGTGAAAAACCCCCGTCACCGCATACACCGCGGGACGATCTCGCGGAGGAGGGCGGCGGCGGTGTCGATCTCGATGGGGGTCGTGAAGCGGCTGAGGGAAAAGCGGACGGTGCTCTTCGCTTCCTCGGCGGTGAGGCCCATGGCCAGGAGGACACCGCTCGGTTCGATCCGGCCGGAGGAACAGGCAGAGCCGGTCGAAACCGCTACGCCGCTCAGGTCGAGGGCGATGACGATCCCCTCCCCGTCCGCTCCCCGGAAAGTGACGTTGCTCGTGTTCGGGATGCGCGGCTCGGCGGCGCCGTTGACCGTCACGGGCAAAACGCCGAGCGACGACTCGAAGCGGTCTCGCAACTGCGCGACATCGGAACGGAAGGGGTGCTCTCCGGCGAGCGACGCCGCGGCGCCAAACGCGGCGGCCAACGGCACGTTCTCGGTCCCTGCGCGCCGCCTCCGCTCCTGCGCGCCGCCGAGCAGCTGCGCGTCCATCGTCGTGCCACGGCGGACGTAGAGCGCTCCGATGCCTTTCGGTGCGTGCATCTTGTGCGCGGAGAGCGACAGGGTGTCGACGGCGAGCGCCTCGACGTCGATGTCGATTTTCCCCGCCGCCTGCACGGCATCGCAATGGACGTGAATTCCGCGCTCGCGGCAGGCGCGAGCGATCTCTGCGACCGGCTGGATCACGCCGGTCTCGTTGTTGGCGAGCATCACCGCGACGATCCGGGTCTCCGGCCGGATGGCGTCGATCACGGCCGCAGCGTCGACGCTGCCGCTGCGCTTCGGAGGAACGATAGTGACCTCGTGACCGCGGCGTTTCAGCTCCGTGACGGGCTCGAGGACCGACGGGTGCTCGATGGCAGTTGTGACAATGTGATGACGACTGGCAAAGCCGGCGGCGCCGAAAATCGCGGCGTTGTTAGACTCCGTCCCACCGCTCGTGAAAACGATTTCACGGGCGGCGGCGCTGATCAGACGGGCCACAGACTCGCGCGCGTCCTCGATGACCTGCCTCGCGATCTGGCCTTCTTTATGAATGCTCGATGCGTTTCCGAAGACAGTCCGCAGCGTGTCGTCGAAGACCGCCAGCACGTCCGGATGGATTTGAGTGGTGGCGTTGTTGTCCAGATAAATACGCATCTCACCGGCCCGCGCGGAAGGACATCATGAACAGGATCGCCTTCGCCTTCACCCTGCTATTCGCCGCTGCGAACATCCTCGCACAGAACCCCCCCGCGGACCCTCCCCAGCAGCCGGCGCCAGGGGCCGCAGCGCCGGCACCTGCTGACGCGAAGCCCGCCGATCCCAACCCGCCCGAGGTGAAGAAGGACGCGAAGGCTCCCGACCAGGGGGTGCGCAAGCTTTCGCGTCGCGAACGCAAGGAACGGATCAAGAACCTTCCTGACAACTACCGCGAATTCCTCAGGGACGTCGAGCCCATCATGCTTCCTCAGGAGCTCGACACCTTCCTGATCCTGGAGACCGATCCGCAGCGTGACGTCTACATCAACGAGTTCTGGCGCCGCCGCGACGTGGCGCAGGGGACCACCAACCATGCCTTCAAGGACGAGTACTACGCCCGCCTGGAATCGGCGAAAGAGCGGTTCAAGTACATGTCCACCGACCGCGCCAGGGTCTATCTGATTCACGGCGAGCCGCAGGACATCATCAGCGTCGACTGCAGCCGCCTTCTCCAGCCGATTCAGATCTGGAAGTACTTCTACATCCCGCAGTTCGGACACAACGTCCGCTTCCTCTTCTACATCCCGCGCCGGCAGCAGGAATACCGGCTCTGGACGCCGACGATGGACCAGAACGGCAGCCTGGCCGAGCTGGTGGCGCAGGACATCGAAGCGACGACGACCGGCGGCGATGGCGGCGTGCAGAGCGTCTTCTACGACTCCGCGGCGCAAGGCGCCTCGGTCAGCAAGATCGAGGCGTTCTGTCCCAACGGCGACGAGATCCTGAAGGCCATCTTCCAAATGCAGCAGAACCAGACGGATCTTCCGAAGGTGTTTGAACCGCCGCCGATCAACGAGGAAGACGTCACCAAGATCCTGAGATCGATCGTGCTCCTCGATCCGAACGCGCCGAAGATTCCGGCGGAGTTGCAGGTCACCTACCCCGCCAAACAGGGCACGAGGACCGATGTCCAGATGACGGTGCTGGTGCCGAGAGCACAAACGGCGGTCAAGCAGGTCGGCGCGACGAAGACCTACAGCCTCGACGTCACCGGCGAGGTCCTCAAAGACAATCAGCTGTTCGAGAACTTCCGCTACCGCTTCGATTTTCCCGGCGACACGAAGGACGAGAAGCTGCCGCTGATCCTGGAGCGGCTCCTGCGGCCCAACAGTTACACGGTCCGCCTGAAGGTCACGGACATGAACTCCGGCGCCCAGGCAATCGTCGAAAAGAACATCGAAGTCCCGGAGATCTTCGACACGGCGGACCAGCAGAAGCAGAAGGAAGCCTCGTCGACGGCCGTGGCGGCATTGAAGGACGCCATCGAATCGAGCCAGACCACCCTCAGGATCGTGCCGCTGCCGGAAGACCTGGTCAGCGGGATCCAGCACATCGAGACGATGGCCGTGGGCAACGACATCAAAGCCGTCGAGTTCTACCTCGACGGCCGCAAGGTCATGACCAAGCGTCAGCCGCCCTACACCCTCGATATCGATCTCGGGGATGTGCCGCGCCCGCGGAACATCCGCGCCGTCGCTCTGGGCGAGAAGAACCAGATCCTCACCGGTGACGAGATCGTGGTCAACACCGGGACGGACCCGTTCCGCGTCCGCATCGTCTCTCCGCGCATCGCCGTGAACATCCATGGACCGACGCGGGTGGAGATGGCCGTGAACGTCCCCGACGGAAAGAAGCTCGACAGCGTGCAGCTCTTCTACAACGACACCCCGGTGTCGACGTTGTACGGGCCGCCGTACGTGCAGACCGTCGACATCCCGGCCACCCAGGGCGTCGCGTACATCCGGGCCGTGGCCTCGCTGAAGAACGACCCCACCCCGCCCGTCGAAGACCTCGTCATGATCAACACGCCGCAGTTCATGGAGGAGGTGAACGTTCACCTCGTCGAGCTGCCGACGACGGTGATCGTGAACGGGCGGCCTGACAATACGCTGAAGGAGTCCTCCTTCCGCGTGCTGGACGAAGGGAAGACGGTCAAGATCTCCAAATTCGAGCACGTCAAGAACCTGCCGCTCTCGATCGGCATGGCCGTCGACACCTCCGCCTCGATGACACAGCGCATGTCGGAAGCGCAGAAAGCGGGCGCGCAGTTCTTCAAGAACGTGCTCAAGAGCGGCGACAAGGCCTTCCTGGT
>JADGOA010000370.1 GCA_017883215.1 Thermoanaerobaculia bacterium
GTCGTGACGGTCCTCCCGGTGCTCGTGCTGTTCCTCGTGCTGCAGCGGTACTACATCGCCGGGCTGATGGTTGGGAGCGTGAAGGGATGATGCTGGGGGTCAGGGGTCGGGGGTCGGGGGTCGGGTGCTGGGTAGCGATAGTAGTGGTCGCGGCCTCCGTGAGCTCAGCTGCGCAGACGCAACGATCGCGGGCAACACCTCGCGCTGATTCTGAGTTTGATTTCACCACAGAGGCACAGAGGACACAGAGAGTCTCTGTGCTCTCTGTGCCTCTGTGGTTGATTCAACAGAGTATTGCCGAATGGCAACCGATCCCCGACCCCCGCCCCCCGACCCCCCTCACCATCGACGACTTCGAATCCGGCACCTCTGCCTGGACCCCCCACCCGTCCGAAGGCGTCGACCTCCGCATCGCGCAGGACGCCGGCGTTCACGGCAAGGCCATGCGGCTCGACTTCGATTTCCGCGGACACGCCGGATATGCGATCGCGCGGCGTGCGGTCGATCTCGATCTCCCGCCTAACTACGAGCTCACCTGGCAGATGCGCGCTGATGCGCCGGTGAACAATCTCGAGCTCAAGCTCATCGACGCCACGGGCGACAACGTCTGGTGGTTGAACCGGCGCGACTTCGTCTTTCCGCACGACTGGAAGCGGCTCGTTACGCGCAAGCGGCAAATTGCATTTGCATGGGGGCCGGCAGGGGGAGGGGAGATCCGGCACGTCGCCGCGATCGAGATCGTGGTGACGGCAGGGACGGGCGGGAAGGGGAGCGTGTGGATCGACGACCTGACGCTGGAGTCGCTGCCGCCCGAGGAGACGACGGCGACGAAGTTCGGCGGCTGGCGCAAGGAAGAGGGCAAACCAACATTCGTGGCCGACCTCGGTCACGTCCGCGAGATCGGCGGACTGCGCATCGATTGGGACGCGGACGACTTCGCGCGCGATTTCGCGATCGACGTATCGCGCGACGGGCAGCACTACGAGACGGTGCGCGCGGTGAAGGGCAACGGCGGCGCCGAGGAGCTGATCTGGCTTCCTGAAATCGACGCGCGCTTCGTGAGGCTGGTCATGCAGCGGAGCAGTCGCGGAAGAGGGTGGGCGGCTGGCGGTATGGAGATCGAGCCGGCCGCGTGGGCGGCGACGGTCAACGATTTCTTTGCGCGCGTGGCGGAGCGGTCGCGGCGGGGCGACTATCCGCGGTATCTCGCCGGCGAGCAGCCGTACTGGACGATCGTCGGCGCCGATCGCGGCGAAGAGGAGGCGCTGGCCGGCGAAGACGGAAACGTCGAACCGTTCAAGCGGGGCTTCTCGATCGAGCCGTTTCTGCGCGCAGGCGATCACGTCATCGGCTGGGCGGACGCATCGATCGATCACTCGCTGGCACGCGGCGATCTGCCGATCGTGACCAGTACGTGGACGGTTACCATCGGCGGTGAGCGTTCTAAATCAATTGACGCCAATCTATTGACTTCTTCTGTGTCACCGCTGTCCGTAGGGACGCGTAGCAGCGCGTCCGCAGCTTCCGGCCGCGAGAGCGGACGCGCTGCTGCGCGTCCCTACGGGTCAAGAGTCAGTGCCCATGCCCGGCGGGAGAGGGTGGCTGCGAGCGCAGCGAGCGGCCGGGTGAGGGGCGTGAGTCTCGCTACGACCACCTTCGTCTCCAGCGACGGCACGCTGTACATCCGCTATCGCGTGACCTCGGCGAAGGCGACGAAAGCGACGCTCTATCTCGCCGTTAGACCGTTCCAGGTCAACCCGACGACGCAGTTCCTCAACACGCCCGGCGGCACCTCGCCGATCCGCGAGCTCCGCTGGAACGATGGGGCGCTCGTCGTGAACGGCACCGCGCGCGTCGTTCCGCTGACCCCACCGCGTCGAGTCGGCGCGTCGACATTCGACGAGGGAAACATCGTCGGCGCCTTCCGCCGCGGCGAGCCGGGGGTGAATGCCGTGCGCGTTCAGTCCGACACTGCGGCGCTGCTCGCTCGCGACGATTTCGGCTACGCAACCGCGGCGCTCGAATATCCGCTGAACCTCGAGGCGAACAGATCGAAAGACGTCGTCATCGCCGTTCCGCTGCAGGCACGTGGCCAATCCCCTGCTCGCTACTCGCCACTCGCTACTCGCTTCCCCAACGCGCTCGCGCAAGCAAAGCGCGACTGGTCGAAACGCCTGGACCGCGTCGCCATCGACATCCCCGCGGCGCCGGAAATCGCGAACACGTTGCGGTCCAACATCGCCTGGATTCTCATCAACGCCGACGGCCCGCGACTGCAGCCGGGATCGCGTTCGTACGAGCGCTCCTGGATTCGCGACGGCGCCCTCATCGCCTCCGTCCTCCTCCGCCTCGGCCACGCCGACATCGCCAGGCAGTTCGCCGAGTGGTTTGCGACTTATCAGTTCCCCGACGGGAAAGTGCCGTGCTGCGTCGATGCCCGCGGCGCCGACCCTGTTCCGGAAAACGACAGTCACGGAGAGTTGATTTTCCTGGTCGCCGAGATCTGGCGTTACACAGACGACGTGGCGTTCGTTCGCAGGATGTGGCCGCACGTCGATGCCGCCGCGCAATCCATCGAGAAGCTGCGGAGCGAGAATCACGGCGACTTCGCGGGACTGCTCACCGAGTCGATCAGCCACGAGGGCTACTCGGCGAAACCAATGCACTCGTACTGGGACGACTTCTTCGGCGTTAGGGGGCTCGAAGACGCCGCCGAGCTCGCGCGGATGCTGAAGATGAGCGATCGCGCGCGGCAGCTGCGCGTCGAGGCCGCGTCGTTTCGCCGCGATCTGTCCGCTTCGATCGTCCGCTCGATGGAGTCGCACCACATCGACTTCGTGCCGGGCTCGGCGGAGCTAGGCGACTTCGACGCCACCTCGACGGCCATCGCCGTCTCGCCGCTGGAGCTGGCCTCGCTCGTTCCGCAGGCCGCGCTGGCGCACACCTTCGCCCGCTATCTCGAGGAGTTCCGCGCCCGCCGCGACGGGGCCGCGAAGTGGGACGTCTACACGCCGTACGAGCTGCGGAACGTCGGCGCCTTCGTCCGGATGGGCCGTCGCGCGGAAGCGAACGAGCTGCTCGAGTTTTTCATGCGCGATCGTCGCCCCGCCGCGTGGAACGAATGGGCGGAGGTCGTCCCTCGCCAGCCGCGCTCACCGCACTTTCTCGGCGACATGCCGCACTCCTGGGTGGGATCCGACTTCATGCGGTCGGTCCTCGACTTTTTCGCCTTCGATCGTGAGGATGGTGTCCTGGTCGTCGGCGCAGGTGTCCCGGAGAGGTGGGTCAACGGATCGTCGGTTCACGTCGGGCCGCTGGCGACGTACACCGGCGCGATCGATCTGCGGATCCGCGGCGAGCGGGAGCATGTGGTCGTCGATGTGACCGGCACTGCGCACCCGCGCAGCGGAATAGTGGTGCGGTCACCCTACGACCGCGGGCCGCGACACGTGACGGTCAACGGGGTGGCGGTCGCGAGCGAACGTGAAGTGAGCGTCAGCGCCCTGCCGGCGCGAGTCGTCTTCGATTACTGACGCTTCTGCACGCGGGCCGGCGTGCCGGCAAATGGCCGGCAGTGGAGCGCAGCGACAATAAGGCCTGTCATTCCGAGCCGGCGGAACCCCGAAGGGGTGGAGCGCGGCGAGGAATCCCCCGCCCGACCCGGGAGTGCGGGGGATCCCTCGCTGTCCTACGCCGCTCCGCGGCTTCGGCAGCTCGGGATGAC
>JADGOA010000371.1 GCA_017883215.1 Thermoanaerobaculia bacterium
GTCGACGTCGTCGACCACGAGCAGCAGGCACGCGAGTTTCACGCTTACATCAACTCGAACGGTCACCTCGTCAACGAGGGCATCGTCGCCTCGATGCCATTTCTTCAGGAGCTCTCGAACGAGCTCGTCGGCGAAGCGGCCCCCCTGTACCGCATTCGAACGCCTTGGGCGACGTTCGTTGGGTTCGCCCCCGCAGTGGCCGGCCTCGAGTACGTGGGCGTGCGACTGCTGGGAATGGTCGCGCTCAAAGGCCTCGACAAGCTCGACATCGGCGAGATCGTGCCGTTCGCGCCGGGCGAAGCCGATGCCACGCCGCTCGATCCCGGCGAAACGCTGGTCGCACTGCTCCGCCAGGAATTCCATTCCGAGCGCGAGGTGCCGCTGACGGGGACACGGCCGGACGTGGACACGACGACGGAACGCTTGGTCGAGCCGGAACTGGTCATCTGCCTCAGACTGGATGCGGCAGACGAAGCTGAAGTGCTGATCGGCGAATGGGACCCACGCTCGGACGACGTACGGCGGCCCCTGCGGATGGCACAAGGCGATTTCAGACGCCTCTTTGCCCTGAACGGCATCATCACAGCCGACGAACTGCTCAGGAAAAAGGAAAACGTCCGCGACCTCTACAACCGGCTCAGCGATCAATCGCTCGAGCCCGCCGTGTCACTCGAGCCCTATCGCGCCAACGAGTTCGAGCGCTTCATCCTTGGCGACGTGGTCGAGAAGCTGTAGCCGTCGATCAGAGTGCGGGCGAGACGCCCGCCGCCGCCGGGCGTCCCGCGCCCGGCGGCTTTCCATCGAAAACAGCGATCGGGCGCAGACGCCCGATCGCGGCGGGCGAGGACGCCCGCACTCCAGTCCCCATTATTCGAAATAATTAGTTACCATCCTCTCCGTGCGCGTAGATCACGAGAATCGGGCGATCGTCTGTTCAGTCGGCGACCTCGTCTACGAATCGACCTATCGGCGCATCGGCGTCGAGCGAGGGGACGGCTTTCGCCGGATGTGGATCGGCCAGGACATCCACACGCGCCGAGCCGACCTCCGCACCGGAGAAGATCCGAACTACCGCGCCGAGGTGCACGTCGTCCATCGCACCGCCGTGCGGGGATGGGATGTCACCGTGACGGGGCGGATCGACGGTCTCTCCGTCGACCGCGAGAACCAGCGCGTATCCATCGAGGAAGTGAAGTCGATCCACTTCGATCTCGAGCTCGAGGCACTCTTCCGCTCCGACAAGCTGCAGCGGCATCTTTATCAGCTCCTGCTCTACTCGTTCTTCCTCAGCGCGCAACCCGACTTCGCCGGTTTCGAGTTCGTTCCCCAGCTCGTTCTGATCGATCTCCTTTCGGGTGACACGAAGCTTGTGGACGCGGAATTCGATCGCGACACGGTCTCCGGGACGTTGCTGGCCAGCATCGAATTGCTCGTCGACCAGATCGAGTCCGCGGGCGCGCTGCGAGAGGCCAAGAAGTCATTCGCCGAGTCGCTCCCCTTTCCGTACGAAGCGCTGCGGCCGTTCCAGCCGGAGATGATCGACGCCGTCGCCCACGCGGTCCGCGAACGGGAGACGCTCCTCGTCTCCGCGCCCACGGGCGTCGGCAAGACCATCGCCGCGCTCTTTCCAGCCGTCCGCGAGTCGCTCCGCCTCGGTAAGAAGCTCTTCTTTCTCACCTCGAAAACGCTCCAGCAGGATGCCGCCGTCAAGGCGCTCGACCTCCTCAACGACGGATCCTTCCGCGTCCTCTGCATCCGCGCCAAACAGAAGATGTGCGCGCACACGGAGATGATCTGCCATGAGGATTTCTGCCCCTACGCCGCGCGCTATTCCGACAAGATGAACCGCAGCGGACTCCTCACGCGCATCGTGACGGAGATGAGCTACTTCGATCCCGACATCACGTTCGAAATGGCGAAGTCGACCGAGGTCTGCCCGTTCGAGGTTTCGCTGGAGCTGATCGAGCAGGCTGACGTAGTCGTCTGCGACTACAACTACATCTTCGATCCGTACGTCGGGCTGAAGGCTTACCAGCAGGACAGCGACTACGGCGACTGCGTGCTCATCGTCGACGAAGCGCACAACCTCGTCGATCGCGGCCGCGGCTATTACTCCCCCGAACTGCACGAAGAGCAGTTCGACCGCATCCGCAACCACCTCCGCGGCCGCAGCTGCTGGATCGAAGGTTGGGAAGATCTGCTCGAGCTCTTGCGCGAACAGCTTCACCACCTCGCCGAGTCGATCGACGAAGATTCGGGGGCCCGGCAGGCGCTCTGCGAGCCCGATCGCGAGCTGTTCGTCGAGCAGCGCGCCGAATGGGAGCGCATCGTCCTCGGCTACATCGCGTGGAAGATCGAGAACCGCATCGTCGAAGAGGACGACCCGCTGGTCGACTTCTACTTCAAGCTGGTCAAGTTCACGAATCTGCTTTCCGAGGACGGCGAGGAGCTGGCGCATCTGATCGAGCGGACGCCGGAAGGGCTGAAGCTGAAGATCTTCTGCAAGGACCCCTCGCGCTTCCTGGGGCGGATCTTCGACTCGGCACACGCCACGATCGCCCAGTCGGCGACGCTCGAGCCGTTCGACTTCTATCGCAAGACGCTCGGCTTTCCCTCGGACCGAACGGTCGAGCTCTCGCTCCCCTCTCCATTCCCGCGCGAGAACCGCAAGATCGTCGTCGTTTCGGAAATCGACACAACGTATAAGCAGCGGGCCAACTACTACGACCTCATCGCCACGACGGTCGCCGACATCGCCGAAGCGCATACCGGAAATTTCCTGGCGCTCTTCCCCAGCTACGCCTTCCTCCGCGAGGTCTCGGACCGGATGCCGCCGCTGCAGAAGAAGATCACGGTCCAGCGGAGCGACATGACGGACTACGAGCGCAACGCCGTCCTGCAGATCCTTCGCGACCGGCCGGAGCGCGGAAATCTCATCCTGGCCGTCTCCGGCGGTATGTACGCGGAAGGGGTCGACTATCAGGGCGACATGCTCTCCGGCGTCGTCGTCGTCGGCCCGGCGCTGCCGCAGGTGAGCTTCGAGCAGGAACTGCTCAAGCGCTACTACGACGATCAATACGGCGCCGGATTCGAGTTCGCGTATCTGATTCCGGGCATGACCCGCGTGGTGCAGTCGGCCGGAAGGGTCATCCGCAGCGAGCGCGACGTCGGCGTGATCGCCCTCCTCTGCCGCCGCTTCACGCAGGAGAGCTACACGCGCTATTTTCCTGCCGACTGGTACGATCAGAGCCCGCGCGAGCTCGTCTCGAAGAAGGCCGCCACCGAGATCCGCGCGTTCTTCGAAGCGAAGTCGACGCCACAACTGCGGATCGTGTTCTAGGGGGGACCGCGGACCGCGGACTGCAGACCGCGGACCGCAGACCGCAGACCGCAGAAAGAGATGCAGAAAGAGATAATGATCGGGTCACGTGTCAATCCCGAACGTGAGTGAGGGATGACACCTCCGTTGATCGCCAGATTTAACGCCGTGGGGATGACACTCGCGAAAGGAAGACTTTGACAACGAACTCCATGCAGCTCGCAGCGACCCATCCCACTTCTGCTTTCCGCCTCCTCCCTCCTGCGGCCCGCGGTCCGCGGTCTGCGGTCTGCGGTCTGCTTCTTGTCCTGGTCGGATGCGCCTCCGCCCCGGCGCCGAAGGCACCGGAGTGGACGACCGTGCCGCCGGCGGTGCT
>JADGOA010000059.1 GCA_017883215.1 Thermoanaerobaculia bacterium
CCTCGGCGACGCGCTGGGAATCGGAGGCGGCTATCTCGTGGCGGTGCGGCTCCTGAACGCCAACCCCGTCCAGTACCAGATCAACACGTACCAGTTTCTGGAGATGAACGACCTCTGGAGCGGTCTCATCAAGGCGGCCGTCTTCGGGCTGATCCTCACCCTGACGGGCTGCGTTCGCGGCTACACCACGAGCGGCGGTGCCGAAGGCGTCGGCCGCGCCACGACGTCCGCCGTGGTGAACGCGTCGCTGCTGATTCTGTTGTCCGATTTCTTCCTGACGAAGCTGCTCTTCACGGCGTGAGGGTCACGAGGTTGCGAGGTCAAAAGGTTGCGAGATTCTGAGCTGACCATCGGGAAACAGGCGGGGCGGAGCGCGGGGCGCCGGCTCTCAGCCGGTCCATTTGTCGGAGCCCGACCCGAAGACACTCCATGACCACCGAAGCCACAGACCCGCACCCCAACGCGAACGGCGAGCCGATGATCTCGCTGCAGCACCTCTACAAGGGGTTCGGCGGCAAACCGGTGCTCAAAGACATGTCCATCGATATCGACCGCGGAGAGTCGGTCGTGATCGTGGGCGGCTCCGGAACCGGAAAGAGCGTCACTATCAAGCACATCATCGGTCTGCTGAGACCCGACCGCGGCCATGTCATCGTGGAAGGAGAGGACATCAGCACGATGTCGCCGGTGGAACTGAACCGCTTTCGAAGGCACTTCGGGATGGCATTTCAGGAAGGGGCGCTGTTCGACTCGATGTCGGTGTTCGAGAACATCGCCTTTCCGCTGCGGCGCCACACGAAGATGACCGAGGCGGAGATTACCGCGCGCGTCGAGGAATGCCTCGAGCAGGTTCACCTGCACGGCGTCGATCGGAAACGCCCCTCGGAGCTTTCCGGAGGCATGCGTCGCCGCGTGGGTTTCGCCCGCGCCATCTCGCTCAAACCCCAGATCCTGCTCTTCGACGAGCCGACCACCGGACTCGATCCGGTGATCAGTGACGTGGTCGCCGACCTGATCGTGGAGATGGATCGGACGCTGAACACAACCACCGTGACGATCACGCACGACATGAAGGTGGCCTTCAAGATCGCCGACCGCGTGGCGATGCTCTTCGACGGCCAGATCGTCGAGCAGGGAACGCCGGAGGTTTTCCAGCGGTCGACGAACCCCATCGTGCGGCAGTTCATCGAAGGACGCGCAGAAGGGCCGCTGACGGAGGAGCCGTAGGGACGCGCAGCAGCGCTGTCTCAAAAGTCCGACCCTCGCGGAGAGCGGACATTCTTGTCCGGCGGCTCCCGAGTAGCGTGGCCTACGGCAAGCGACAATTGGTGATCAGCGCCCGCCCAGCGGCCGGACACGAATGTCCGGCCGCTGCGGACAAGAATGTCCGCTCTCCATGCACCGGTAACTTCTGAGACAGCCTCAGCTGCATGTCCGCAACTCTCGTCTCATTGCGATAATGTCGGTGCCGTGAACGTTTACAAAGTCAGCGAGCTAATCCGCACCGTCAATCTGGAGTTGTTCAAGTACAACGACATCTCCGTCGAGGGAGAGGTCACCAATTTCACGCGCTCGTCGGCGGGCCACTGTTACTTCTCCTTGAAAGATGCGCGCGCGCAGATCCGGGTCGTGTTCTTCGCCATGAGCGCGCGCTTCCTGAAGTTTCGGATCGAAAACGGGCTGCAGTTGATCGTGCGCGGCCGGCTGACGATCTACGAAGCGAAAGGCGAGTTTCAGCTCAATGCCGTTTCTGCCGAGCCGGCCGGGTTGGGCGCTTTGCAACTCGCCTTCGAGCAGTTGAAGAAGCAGCTCGAAGCGGAGGGGCTGTTCGACCCCGCGCGCAAGAAGCCGATCCCGCTGCTGCCACAGTCGATCGCGATCGTGACCAGCCCGACTGGCGCAGCCATTCGGGACGTGCTGAATGTGATCGCGCGCCGCTACGACGGGATGCACGTGCAGATCTATCCGGTGCGGGTGCAGGGTGCGACGGCGGCCCGCGAGATCGCCACCGCGATCCGCAACCTGTCGCGCTGGCAGCTGCATGACGTCATCCTCGTCTGCCGCGGGGGCGGATCGCTCGAAGACCTCTGGGCGTTCAACGAAGAGCCGGTGGCGCGCGCGATCGCCGAATCTACGATTCCCATCATCTCCGGCGTCGGCCACGAGACCGATTTCACGATCTGCGATTTCGTTGCTGACCTTCGGGCCCCGACTCCGTCGGCAGCGGCTGAGATCGTCATCCGCGCGAAGAGCGAAATCCGTTCGCAGGTCGACCACGCCGTGGCGCGTCTGCGGCACATTGTCGAGTCGCGCGTGCGCAACTACCGACACGAGCTCCGGCACCTCACTTCTTCCGACCGGCTGGGTCTGCTGCCGCGGCGGATCGCCAGCGTTCGCGATCGGCTGGAGCGGCGCCGCGTGGCGCTGTTCCGCCTCCTCGACGCGCGAGCGAAGCTCCTGCGGCGTCGCCTCGCCGCCTGTGAGACTCCTCTGGCAAAGTATCCGTCCCGGATCGAGCGGGAGCGCGATCGCCTCAGGGCCACCGTGGCGACGCTGAATGCGGTCTCCCCCCTCTCGGTTCTGTCGCGCGGTTACGCCATCGCATTCTCGCGCGTGAAGAACCGGCGGAAGCCGATCCTCGACTCAACCGCGGTCGGACTGGGAGACTCCATCGAAGTGCAGCTCAAGCGCGGCGCGCTGGCCTGCACCGTTGACGCCCGGACGCTCGGAATCGAGAGCATTTTGCCGGAAGTGGGTGATATAAAGTCCTGAGTGCTGAGTCCTGAGTCCTGAGTCGCTCTCGCGCGGAATCACTCAGGACTCAGGACTCAGCACTCAGGACTGTTACCTTGGCTCGTCCGCGCGCAAACGAATTCGAGAAGGCCTTCCAGCAGCTCGAGGAGATCGTCAAGAGACTCGAGGGAGAAGAGCTGCCCCTGGACGAGTCGCTGCGATTGTTCGAAGAGGGCATCCGGCTGTCGCGCTTCTGCCATCAGCGCCTCGAGGCCGTGGAGAAGAAGATCGAGACGATTCTCGCGGACGCAAAGGGTGAGCCGCGCACTGAGCCGTTCGACGAGCCCGAAACCCCCGCGGGTGACGGAGAAGTCGATCCCGAATGACCGTGGAGACTGAGACCGTCGAACAGTACCTGGCCTCGCGGCGCAAGCTCGTCGATGCCGTCCTCGATCGCGAGCTCCCTCCCGCATCGACGCCTCCGCAGAGCGTCCACGAAGCGATGCGCTATGCCGTCCTCGGCGCCGGCAAGCGCGTGCGCCCGATCATCGCCATTGCCGCAGCGGAAGCGTGCGGCGCGGAGATCGAGCCGCTCCTGCAGCATTTCGCGGCACTCGAGCTGATCCATACCTACTCGCTGGTTCACGACGACCTTCCCGCCCTCGACAACGACGACCTGCGGCGCGGCCGGAAGACGACGCACGTCGTTTTCGGTGAGGCGCTTGGCATCCTGACCGGCGACGCCTTGCTGACCGAGGCATTTACATGGCTGGCCACACCGATCGACGGGATCGACCCGGCTCGGCAACTCCGCGCACTCCGCGAGGTTTCCGTGGCGGTCGACTCGAAGGGGATGATCGGCGGACAGGTCGCCGACCTCGAGGCCGAAAGGGCGCAGGAACACGGCGGCGATCGCGCCGCTCTCATGCGGCAACTCGAGTTCATCCACGAGAACAAGACCGGCAAGCTGCTGACTGCCTCCGCCGTGCTCGGCGGCATCCTCGGCGGAGCGTCGGGAGAGCAGGTCGAGACGCTGCGGGAGTACGGCCGCGCGACCGGCCTTGCCTTCCAGATCATCGACGACCTGCTGGATGTGGAAGGCTCCGCCGCCACGCTCGGCAAGACTGCCGGCAAAGACGCCGCCCAGGGGAAGCTCACCTACCCGGCGCTGATCGGTCTCGAACGGGCTCGTGCAGAGGCGGCACGCCTGCTGGGCGTGGCCGTCGGCAAGGCTGATATCATCGGCGGCCCTGTGAACTATCTGGGGGATCTGGCACGTTACATTTGCGAACGCCGATCCTAGGCCGGATCAGTGAAAGCAGCCCGGACACGGCGTCGTTTGTCGTGTTCATCACCGCTCCACCGATCCCCCGCCTTGCTCGAATCGACTGAGGAACCAGGCCGCGACATGACGCGTTTGCTCGAGACCATCAATTATCCCGGCGATCTGCGCAAGCTCGATCGTTCGCAGCTCACGCAGGTTGCGCAGGAAATGCGCGACATGATCATCGACGTGGTGTCGCGCGTCGGCGGCCACTTCGGCGGGAACCTCGGCATCGTCGAGCTGACGCTGGCCCTCCATTACGTCTTCAATACGCCCAAAGACCAGATCGTCTTCGACACCGGCCACCAGAGCTATCCCCATAAGCTGATCACCGGCCGCCGTGAGACGTTTCCGACGATCCGCCAGCACGGCGGCATCTCCGGCTTCTGCAAGCGCGAGGAATCGGAGTACGACGTCTTCAACGCCGGCCACGCTTCCACTTCGATCTCGGCGGCGCTCGGCATCGCCGTGGCTCGCGACTTCCGCGAGGAGGATTTCAACGTCATCGCTGTCATCGGCGACGGCGCGCTCTCCGGCGGCCTGGCCCTGGAAGGCCTCAACCAGGCCGGGCACCTCAAGCGGAAGCTGATGATCGTCCTCAACGACAACGACATGTCGATTTCGACGAACGTCGGTGCAATGTCCGGCTACCTGAACTCGATCATCAAAGGCCAGCGCTACAAGCTGGCCAAGGACCTCGCCCGCGGCATCATGGAGCGCGTTCCTCTGATCGGCGGAAAGCTGACGGAGTTCGCCGCCGACGTCGAACAGATCATGAAACACATGATCGTCCCGGGAACCCTGTTCGAGGAGCTCGGATTCAAGTACCTCGGTCCATACGACGGGCACGATCTCGAGGGCCTCATCGACATCTTCGAGGCCAACAAGGATTACGACGGTCCGCTCCTGATCCACGTCATCACCAAGAAGGGGAAGGGCTACACGCACGCCGAGGACAAGCCGATCTGGTCGCACGGCGTGAATCCGTTCGACATGGAGACGGGGGAGTCGAAGAAGTCCGACAAGGTGCAGCCGCCGACGTACACGGCTGTATTCGCGGACGTGCTGGTGGAACTGGCCAGACACGATCCGAAGATCGTCGCCATCACCGCGGCGATGCCGGAAGGGACGGGGCTGGACAAGTTCGCGAAGATTTTTCCGAAGCGCATGTTCGACGTCGGCATCGCCGAGGAGCACGGCGTCACCTTCTGCGGCGGCATGGCCACGCAGGGGATGAAGCCGATCGCCGCGATCTACTCGACCTTCCTGCAGCGGGCCTTCGATCAGGTGTTCCACGACGTGGCCATCATGGATCTGCCGGTGGTCTTCGCGCTCGATCGCGGCGGCATCGCCGGAGCGGACGGGCCGACGCACCACGGCATTTACGACATGGCCTATCTGCGCCTCTTCCCGAACATGATCTGCATGGCGCCTAAGGACGAGAACGAGCTGCGGCACATGGTCAAGACCGCGTTCGAGACCGGGCATCCGACGTCGCTGCGCTACCCGCGCGGCAACGGCTTCGGAGTGCAGATCGAGCCGGAGCTGCGCTCTCTGCCGGTCGGCAAGGGTGAAGTGATGCGCGAGGGCGCCGACGCGGCAATCTTCGCCATCGGCAACGAGGTCTGGCCGGCGGTACACGCCGCCGAATCGCTCGCCAGGGAAGGGCTGAACGTCGCCGTCGTCAACGCGCGTTTCATCAAGCCGCTGGACGACGCGCTGATCACGAGGTACTGCAACCCCGATTCGAAGATCATTACCGTCGAGGAAGGCTCACTGGCCGGCGGATTCGGATCGGCGATCATGGAACGCGCTCAGGAGCTCGGCGTTCGGGATGTCGCATTCCACCGCATCGGAATCCCCGACGAGTACGTGCACCACGGATCGCAGGATGTGCTGCGCGCGCAGTACGACCTCCACGCCGAAGGGATCGCCCGCCGCGTTCGCGAGTTCGTGAACGGGACGATCAAGGCGGAGAAGTTCACCGCCGGCACCGTGGTCGGGATTCGGCGCTAGGACCGCGGGCATCCTGCCCGCCAGTCGGCGGGCTTCCAGCCCGACGACTAACTGCCAGGTTCTTGAAGAAGCAATCGGGCAGGATGCCCGATCGCTGGCGGGCAGGATGCCCGCAGTCCCAAGCAGGATGCCCGCACTCCTTTACACTCCTGACATGAAGAAATCCCGCCTCGATCTCGCGCTCGTCGATCGCGGCCTCGTGGAGACGCGGTCCAAGGCGCAGTCGCTGGTCATGGCGCGGCGAATCCTCGTCAACGGAGAGTTCGTCGACAAGGCCGGTGCCACCGTCAGCGACGAAGACGTCGTCGAGGTCGCGGCGCTCGAGCACCCGTGGGTCGGCCGCGGTGGAATGAAGCTGGCGCATGCGCTCGGGCACTTCGGCATCACGGTGGAAGGGAAGACCTGTGCCGACATCGGCGCATCGACCGGCGGCTTCACCGACGTGATGCTGAAGCACGGCGCGAAGAAGGTCTACGCGATCGACGTCGGCTACGGACAGCTCGACGTGTCGCTGCGCAACGATCCTCGCGTCGTGAGTCGCGAGAAGGTGAACGCCCGCTATCTCACGGCTGCCGACTTCGACGATTCGATCGACTTCGTCTCGATCGACGTGTCGTTCATCTCGCTGAAGTTGATCCTGCCGGCGGTGATGACCTTCCTCCGCGGCGAGCTCGTCGCCCTGATCAAGCCGCAGTTTGAAGTCGGGAAACGGGACGTCGGCAAAGGGGGGATCGTCCGCGACGGGGAGAAGCGGCGCGAAGCCGTCGACTCCGTGGTGGCGTTTGCCCGGGAGATCGGTCTGGACGTTCGCGGTGTCGTCGAGAGCCCGATCAAAGGCGCCGAGGGGAACGTGGAGTTCCTGATGCACGGCGTGGTCGCCTAGCAGCCGTGTTATCTCGAACGTGATCGAAGGTGGGCGGCAAGCAACACGACTGACGCAAAACGCCAAGCGACCTACGGTGATCAGTTCGGGCAATCGGTTCGTCTGCTGCACTACCCGCGCGCTGCCAGGTACTCCCGCAGCCCTTCGCGCCACGACTCCGGCTGGACGCCGGTGATCCGCTCGTAGCGCTCGGTCGAGAGCACCGAGTACGGTGGCCGCGTCGCCGGCCGCGGGAACTCGTCGGTGGTCACGGGGCGTACGTCGGTCGTGGCCCCGCTCTCCTCCACGATCGCCTTCGCGAAATCAAACCACGTGCACTCGCCCTCGTCGGCGTAATGCAGCATCCCGCGCGCGTCCGGCGAGTCGTGTGCGAGACGAGCAGACCGGATGATTGCGTTCGCCAGATGCGGCGTGTACGTCGGCCGTCCGCGCTGGTCGTTCACTACCCGCAGCGGGGTGGTTCCCTTCAGGATCTGGTTGCGGATGGCCTCGACGAAGTTCGGGCCGTGCACGCCGAACAGCCAGGAGGTGCGGATGACGAGATGTTTTTCAGCATGAGAGGCGGCGAATTCGCCGAGGAGCTTCGAGCGGCCGTACACCGAGCACGGATTGGTCTGATCGTTGATCTCATAGGGGATGCGCTTCGCGCCGTCGAACACGAAGTCGGTCGAGATCTGGACGAGCAGAGCGCCGGCGGCATCGGCCGCGTACGCGAGAAACTCCACGGCCGACCCGTTCACCGCGTTGGCGATGCCCTCGTTCTCCTCCGCCGCGTCCACTTTCGTGTAGGCGGCGCAGTTGACGATGATCGCGGGCCGTGTTTCTTCGACGACGGCGTTGATCATCCGCGGCGTGGTGATGTCGAGATCCTCGCGCGTGCAGGCGACGAGATCTTCACCGCATGAACGGAGCGCATCGCCGAGGTCGCGCCCCACCATCCCGCCGGCGCCCGTGAGAAGCCAGCGCACAGGCGTCATTTTCCAGTCTGACCGCCGGGCGTCTGCACCTGAACCTTGACCCGCTGCGGCAGGACGGGGACGATCAGTTTCAAAACGAGAAATCCGTAGAGGACGCGCGCATTGTCGCCGGCAGCAAGAGGCGGCTTCTGAACGAGCTCGTACAGTCCGCGACGGCCGTCGATCGAATCGAGGAGTTGCTGCTCGTCCGCGGTCATGACCAGCTCCTCGACCGGATGGTCGGTTCGACCGTACAGCGTCGTCTTCGTGCCGAGGCGTGAGGTTGCAAGGCGCGCATCCGGCATCCTGCGCACGCCGCGCATGACCGCCTCCGGAACGGAAAGGTCGATCTTGACGAATTCGAGGTTCTTGTCTCGTCCCGGAGTGAAGCCGGCCGTCCCGGAGCTCCACTCGAACATCGACCAGACGATCTGCTGGATCTGACGCTGCACGGCAGCAAAGAGCTCGTCTGCGGTGATGACCCGCATCTCGACCAGCGTTACGCCGTGGCGCTTTTGGGTCTGCTTCAGCTGCCGGACGCTTTCGTCGTATTGCTCGCGCGTGATGCGCCCTTCGGCGAGGAGCATGTCGCCGAGCGATTCGGAGAGCTGGTTGGTCGAGGCGAAGATGATGCGGCCGCGATCGAGATAGATGCGCTTCAGCTCGTCGCCGCGCTGGCACTCCACCATGCCGGGCACTTTGTAGCGGTGAATGGTGACGAGGATTTCAGGAAGCGGTGTCTGCGCGAGGTCGGTCTGATAAAGCGGTGTGGGGGCCGGGGAGTTCTCACTTGCGGAGGCCATTGAGCTTAGGATCTCGCTCAGGGATTCTTCTTGTCGTTGAGGGCCGGCTTGTTTTCATCCGGCTTCCCCTTCAGACCGTCGCGAAAGTTGGAGATGCCTTCACCGAGGCCGCGGCCGAGCTGCGGCAGCTTGCCTGCGCCGAAGATGACAACGACGATGACGAGGATGAGAAGCAGCTCCGGAAATCCGAGTCCGAACATGTAGCCTCCGATGCGTCAGAGAGTTAAGTGTACCGCAAGCAAGAACATGGCTGCGGGACGGGACGTTCCAGTGTCGGGACGTTCCAGGGGAGCGAGTGGCGAGTAGCGAGTTGGGGGAACGGAGCGAGGCCTTCGGACGTTCTCCTGGGGGCTGCCGGCGACTTCCTACTCGCTACTCGCTACTCGCTCTCGCTGCAGTTAACATCCCCGCTCCACATGATCGACCTCTCGGGACTCAATCCACAACAGCGCGAAGCCGTGACCCACGGCGGGGGACCGCTCCTGGTCCTTGCCGGCGCAGGCTCCGGAAAGACGCGCGTCATCACTTACCGCATCGCCTATCTGATCGGCGAGATGGGGGTCCATCCGTCGAACATCCTCGCGGTCACCTTCACGAACAAGGCGGCCAACGAGATGCTCAGCCGGATCGAACGGCTCATTCCGTACGGTGGCGGCCGTCCCTGGATCGGGACGTTTCACTCGACCTCGCTGAGAATTCTGCGGCGCTACGCGGACCGGCTCGGCTTCACGAAGTCGTTTGCCGTGTACGACACGGCCGACCAGCTGACGCTGGTTCGCCGTTGCATGCGCGAGATGAACGTCAACGACGAGGCCTTCCCGCCGCGCGCGGTGCTGACGCGCATCTCCAACGCCAAGAACGAGTTGATCGGACCGGACGAGTACGCCAGGACGAATCTCGACTTCTTCGGTGCGCGGATCGGAGAGATCTACCGCCTCTACCAGAAGCGCCTGCGCGAGTACGACGCCATGGATTTCGACGACCTCATCGGCAAGTACGTCGAGCTGCTCGAAAAACACGAGGACATCCGCGAGGAGCTGCACAACCGCTTTCAGCATCTGCTGATCGACGAGTATCAGGACACGAATCGCGCGCAGTACGTCCTGGTGAAGCTGCTCGCGGGCAAGCACGGGAACATCATCGCGGTCGGAGACGAAGATCAGTCGATCTACCGGTTTCGCGGCGCGGACATCAAGAACATCCTCAATTTCGAGAGCGATTTTCCCGGCGCGACGATCGTCAAGCTCGAACAGAACTACCGCTCCACAGGCAACATCCTCGACGCGGCGACCGGCGTCGTCTCGAACAACGTCGCCCGCAAAGGAAAGACGCTGTTCACGGTCGCCGGCAGTGGCGATCCCATTCGCGTCGTCACCTGCAGCACCGATCGGGAGGAGGCACAGTTCGTCATCGAGAAGATCGCCTCGCTGCGTTCGCAGATGCCGCTCAGCGAGTTCGCGGTTCTGTTCCGGACCAACGCTCAGTCGCGGCCGTTTGAAGAAGAGCTGCTGCGGTCCAACATGCCCTACTCGGTCGTCGGAGGGGTGAAGTTCTACGAGCGCGCCGAGATCAAGGACGTACTGTCGTATCTCCGGCTGGCGCTGCGTCCGCACGACACTCCGTCCATCGAGCGGGTGATCAACGTCCCCTCGCGCGGCATCGGCGACACGACGACTTCGGCGTTGGACGAGAAGGCTCGCGAGCAGGACGCCTCTTTGTGGACCGTCATCGACAGCGACCTCGGGTTTCTCCCGCCGCGGGCGTCGAAAGCGGTCAAGGAGTTTCGCGAGATCGTGCACGATCTCCAGCGCGCGGCGGCGAATCCGCTGCCGGAGTTCCTCGACTACGTTCTGCTGCGCACCGGTTACCGCCGCATGCTGCAGGAATCACGCGACGTGCAGGACGAATCGCGCCTGCAGAACATCGAAGAGCTCCTCAATTCCGCGCGCGAGTTTTTCGAGGGCAATCCCAATCCGACTTTGAGCGAGTATCTCGATTCGTTGACGCTCATGTCCGATCTCGATCGCTACGACGCGGAGAAGGGCATCACGCTGATGACGCTGCACGCCGCGAAAGGGCTCGAGTTCCGGATCGTTTTTCTGGCCGGGATGGAAGAGGGCATCCTTCCCCACTCGAATTCTCTCGAGCAGATGGACGACCTCGAAGAAGAGCGGCGCCTCTGCTACGTCGGCATGACGCGCGCCCGCGAACAGCTCTACTGCCTGCACGCGCTCGAGCGCCGCATTCACGGCAAATTTCGCGAGCAGAACCCATCGCCGTTCCTCGGCGAGATTCCGGAAGGGGTCAAAGAGGAGATGCGGCTTGCGAATGTGCGGTACGTCGCGGAGCCCAACTGGCGCGAGAGGCCGATGGGCCAGGGTGACCGCTTCGAGCGATATGGCGAGCGCTCGTCTTCGTACGGAGCGGGGCGCAACTCGTACGGCCGCAGCGGCTCCGCTTCGCGCAGTGGCGGACCGATGCGCAGCGGATCTTCGCCGCGAACCGTAGCGCCGGCTGTGAGTCGTCCGCAGGCGCCGCCGCCGTTGCCGAAGCCGAACGAATCGACCAACAGCGTCTTTTCGTTTTTCAAGGACGCGCCGGTCGAGCCGGCTCCCCGCACCGAAGCCGCCGCTGCGCGGCCCGTGCAGTTCGACCCCTCCGCGATCCGCGCCACACACCCCGCCGAGAGCGGCGCAACGGAATTCAAGCGCGGCGCACAAGTACACCACGAACAGTTCGGAGTCGGGACGATCCTGAAGATGGAAGGCAGCGGCCCCAACGCCAAGCTCACCGTCTACTTCGAGCGCGCCGGTTCGAAAAAGTTCATCGCGAAGTACGCCAAGCTGTCGAAGGCGTAGGGTGGCCAACCACGGCCGCCGCTGAGCTCTCATCGGCCGCTCTTACGGAGCACCGGCTCTCAGCCGGTGGTGCAACGAGAACCGAACCAGCTGAGAGCCGGTGCTCCGTTGGGGCGTTCGACCGGCGACCGCGGACGCAGCGACTACACCGCCCGCCTGCGCCGCGGCAGCGGCTCGATCGTTCGCGTGTAGACGCGCCCGACGTATCCGCCATCCGGCGTGACCCGCGTGTACGCGACGAACGCACCGCCCGTTGTGCCGGTCAACGCGACGTCGAACGCGTCGTTACCGCTGGGCGACACCTCGAACGGATCGCTGAAGTACGTGGCGTCTGAAGCCATTCTGCGGCCGCGAATCGTGTAGTGTCCGTCCGCCCCTCGCTCGGAGGTAGCGACTACGAACTCCGCGCCATCCCACCCTACATCGGTGTCCAGAACGCTGCTCGCGTCGCCGCAGACGATTTGGCGCTGCTGACCGACGCTGTTCCCGTTGGCATCGAAAACGAGCGAGTTGACGCATGCGGTCGTGTTGTCGACGCGAATCCACGCGAGCAACAGGCGGCCTCCTCCGAACGCCATCGAGACAGGCGCCGCTGCCCAGCCGGCATCCGAGACGAGTTTCGGTGCATTTGCGTCGAGTGCCACGCCATCGCGGGTGACCCGCGCCAGGTAGATCGTCTCCTGAATCAACGCGACGAGAATGCCGGTGTCATGGTAGTTCGTCATCGCCACGACGTACTGCTGGCCCGTCCATGCTGTTCGCGTGACGTACACCAACCCCAGCTGCGACGGGTCCACCGTCGCAATGACGAACGGTGCGGTTTCGAGAAGTGCGCCATTGGCTGCAACGCGCCGCCCATACGTCATCCCTCCCTTGGCGCCGGGCCAGACGACGAGAAACGTGTCCCCGTCAGTTGCCACCGACACGGCGCGGCTCGACAACCACGGTGACATGCCGCTCCTCGTCTGCTCCGCGAGGACGATCGATCCGCTGTCAAGCACGCCGGAGGCGATCCGTCTCGCGACCGTTCGCACCTTTCCATCGCCGGAGCTTTCCATCCAGACGACGAGCGAAACATCGCCGCGGCTCTGCACTGCGGGAACGGAGCGCTGTGTGTTCGGCGCGCCGGGAGCAACGAAGAGCGGGTTGCCACTGCCGGTCCGGGCGACGATCGACGCCTGAAAATCTCCTTCGCGCCACGCCACCGTCGTGCCGCTGACGGCGGCGCCGGTCTGCTGCGACGGGGAGAACGTCACCAGCTCGCCCGGCGACGGCACGATGTTGTCGACACTTCGGAACGTCTTTCCGTAAATGTCAGGGGGAGCGGTGGTGAAACCGCCGCTCCAGACGACGAGATTCGAATCGCGCGGTTGTGCCGCGACCTCCAGAGATGGGGCGAATAACGGGCCGTCGTACGTCTGCGAGAGGACGAGCGGTGAGGCGTCGATCGCGGTGCCGTCCGGCGTGATGCGAACGCCGACAAGTTGCATGGCGTCACTGGTCGGCTGCTGCCACATGGCCAGGAAAGAGCGGCCGTCCCAGAGCGCCGCGGGAACGTTCGTCGCGGAAATGGAATTGATCGCAGACTTGCTGACCTGCTTTCGAGCCGAAAGCGCGTGGCCGCTTCTATCGAAGATCTCGAACTCGACCGTCTCGCGAGGCAGCCCGTCGATCGTCGGCACGTCCGTCACCCACACGACGAGCATCCTGTCGCCGCCGCTCGCGGCGGCGATCTGGAACCACTGCGAGGCGTTCGAATCGAGAGTGTGCGTCTGGAATTGGCCGGTTCCGTCGGTGGTCGTCTCCTCAGTCGAGAACGAGCACGCTGAGCTCGTCGGATCGTCGCAGGCGGAAGTCTCGCGAAACACGTGGTAGACGCCACCGATCACGGCAATTCGCGGCGTGGCGATCGCGGAGAGCGCGCTTCGAGGCAGGGTGAGCGACAGAACCGGTCGCCCCGATCGCCCGAGTTGCGTCAGCGTTACTGCTCCGGTAGAAGTTTGAGTCGCCGCTAGAAACCCCGCGCCGTTCGAGGCGAGCGCGTCAACGGAGCTGACTCCCTCGATCTTCAACGGATCTTCGACCGCAGTGAAGTCTGCGCGAAGGTTCCATGACCAGAGACCGTCCCGGTCGGAGAAGACGACGAGAAAGTT
>JADGOA010000372.1 GCA_017883215.1 Thermoanaerobaculia bacterium
CAGCGCAATCCGCGGCAGGCCGAAGCGGCGAGCAAAGCCGGCGAACCGCTCTCGCACGAAGAGGCGGAGTGGGTGCGGAAGGTGTATCGCGGGACGTAGGGCACGGCACGGCCGTGCCCCAGGCGAGCGCGATCGCGCAGCGCGAGGGCGGCGGGCTCCCTACCCGCCACCGCTTGGTATGGTAGTATTGCCACGGTATGGTACGAAAGGTCACGTTCACGCTCGACGAGCAGACGCTGCGGCGCCTGCAGGTCGCGGCGGAGCGCCTCAAGAAGCCGAAGAGCGAGGTCGTGCGCGACGCCATCGCCGATTACCACGATCGGATCGGCCGGCTGAGTGAAGTGGAGCGGCGACGGCTTCTCTCGGCCTTCGATAATCTCGTACCAGCGATTCCCAATCGCCCTGTCGAGCAGGTCACCGAAGAGATTCGTGAAGTTCGCAGAGCCCGGCGCACGGGCGGACGCAAACGATCGTGATCATCATCGACACCTCGGCGCTGATCGACAGCTTGTCCGGAGCCAGGCGCTCTGCGCCCCGGCTGAGACGGTTCATCGAAGAGGGAGAGCGGATCTCGCTGCCCACCATCGTTCTGTATGAATGGCTGCGCGGCCCGCGCATCACCGCCGAGCTCGCGGCGCAGGAGGAGTTGCTGCCGCGCGAGCAGGCGCTGCCTTTTGGCGCGCAGGAAGCGGCAGTTGCCGCCGACCTTTACCGCCGTGTGAAGAAACCGCGTGGTCGCGAGATCGACCTGGCGATCGCCGCGACGGCAATCGTGCGCGACGCCGCTCTCTGGACGCTCAACACTGCCGATTTCTCGGATGTGCCGGGGCTGGTGCTGGCGTGAGGCGCACAGACAAGAGCGTCTGTGCTACAGGTGCCGGCTGATGTGGCACAGACACTCTTGTCTGTGCCACATTCGACGACCCTTCAGTACCGCATCAGCAGCCGCGCCGCATTCAGGATCCGCTCTTCGCTCGCCAGGAACTCCTCCTCCAGCGACGGCGAGTACGGCACGGGGGTGTCGAGCGAGCCGATGACCCGGACCGGCGCGTCGAGAAACTCGAACGCCTCCTCCTGAATGATCGCCGCCAGCGACTCGCCGATCGACCCCGTCCGGGTGTCTTCCTCGATGATCAGCACGCGGTTGCAGTGGCGCGCGACGCGCAGGAGTGCGTCGCGGTCGAGGGGAGCGAGCGAGCGGAGATCCAGCACCGACGCATTCACTCCTTCGGACGCGAGCTGCTCCGCTACGCGCATCCCCGTATGGACGAAGGCGCCGTACGAGACGATCGCCAGGTCGTCGCCGGCCCGGCGGAGCGCGGCGCGCCCGAGCGGGATCGGCGGAGGCGCGTCTTCGCCTAACAGCTGTTTGACGCGCGGATCGCGATACAGCGCTATGTGCTCATAGTAGAGCACCGGATCGGGATCGGCCACCGCGCTCGCCATCAGCGCCCGCGCATCGTGCGGCGTCGACGGAGCGACGATCTTCAGGCCTGGAGTGCGATAGAACCACGCCTCCGTGTTCTGCGAGTGGAACGGGCCGGCATGGCGCAGAC
Organism: Thermoanaerobaculia bacterium; assembly: GCA_017883215.1. Classification (GTDB taxonomy): domain Bacteria; phylum Acidobacteriota; class Thermoanaerobaculia; order Gp7-AA8; family Gp7-AA8; genus JAJXWV01. Next base: position 1,557 of record JADGOA010000372.1, read on the forward strand.
CGCCCCACGGCATCCGCAGCACCATCGGCACAGACCCGCCCCAGCGGTAACGGATTTTGGCGGCGTTGTTGACGAGCTGGTTGAACCCGGTGGCGATGAAGTCGTTGAACTGGATCTCGCCGATCGGCCGGAAACCCTCGAGCGCCGCGCCGATGCAGATCCCGACGGTAGCAGCTTCCGACAGCACCGAGTTGATGATGCGATCGCCGAACTCCTTCAGCAGCGGCCTGAGCAGAAGAAACGCGTTCCCATACTTCCCGCCGACGTCCTCGCCGTAGACGAACGTCCGCGGATCGTTGCGCAGCGCGTCCCCGACGCCGAGCATGACGGCGTCCAGAAATGTCTTTCCCTTCGCGTCGAACGGCGGCGCAGCCTCGACTTCCGGAAGGCTGCTGTCTTCCGACGCGTGATGCCGCCAATCCTCATCAAGGACCTCGATGCGAACGCGGTGCGGCTCGCCTGCTACCACGCCGGTACCCGCCAGCTCCGCATCGGGCCATGGCCCCTCGATCACCGAGCGCGCCTCCTTCTCCACGAGATCCTCGGCTTCGCGGATGAGGAGCTCCAGATCGCCCGGCGCGATGACGCCGCCGGCGCTTAGCTTTGCCGAGTAATTCGCGATCGGATCGCGCCGCGACCAGAAGTCGTACAGCTCCGCGTCCGCGTAGCCGTTCTCCATCAGCGGCGGATACGTCCAAGAACCCTGCGGATCCTTGCCCAGGTAGAGCATGTCGTCGTGATGGGCATGGCCGCACATGCGCATGGCCATCAGCTCGATCAGCGTCGGGCCGAGTCCGGCGCGGGCCCGCTCCGCCGCCCAGGTGAACGCGGCCGCGATCGCCTCCGGGTCGGTGCCGTCGATCGTGATCGCCGGCATTCCGAATCCCACTCCCTTATCCGCAAACACGCGCACCGCCGATTGCTCGTGCACAGGTGTCGACAACGCGGTCTGATTGTTCTGAACGCAGAAGATCACCGGCAGCTTGTGGGCCGCGCAGGCGTTGATGGCCTCGTTCCATTCGCCGAGCGAGGTGGAGCCTTCGCCGATGAAGGAGATTGCGACGCGGGAGGGCGGGGGGGCGGCGGTCGGGGGTTGGGATTCGCCTTCTGATTCTTGCGCCTGCGGGTGGGCGGGGCCGACCTCCGACGCCCGGCCCCCGACCCCCATCTTGAACGCCATCCCCACGCCGGCCATCGTCAACGCCGGCGAGCCCAGCGGCGCCATGGCCGGGAAGATCCCGCGCGACCAGTCGCCGACGTGCAGATCTTTGCCGTTCATCGGCGCGCCGGCTTTGGCCATCTGCGCGTTGAGGACCATGCGCACCGTCTCCGGCGTGTTGTGCATTCCGATGACGGCACCGAGGTCGCGGATCATCGGCGAGATGACGTCACCGTTCCATCGGTCGCCTTCGAGGAACGCGTTTCCGCGGCGAAGGCGAATCACGGCGGCGTAGATCGCTTCCTGTCCGAGCGACCGAAATCCCTTCCCCTGAAAAGACGCAGTGCCGTAGCGAACCTCTCCGCCGGTGAAGAACTGCTTGAGGCGGTTGTCGGTGGCGCGGGTCAGAATCATGCCGCGGAGGATTTCGCGCTTTTCATCACCGGTGAGCGACGCCGTGATCGCGGCGCGCCACAGGAAGCCATCGCATGCGTCCAGCACCTCGGCGACCGCTTGTTGAAGCCGCTCGCCGACGAGCACTCCTGGAGTGGCCTCCGGCACCTCGTGCAGCTTTTCCGCTGCCGAGGCGTCGGGCGAAAGGAAGTCCGAGAGCGTCTGAGTGAGGACCCGGCGGAGCGGCTCCCGGAGCGCGTCGATTGCGGCAGCGCTGCCCTCGTCGAGGCGCCGGCCGCCGATGGTCATGTCGAGCGCCGTCACCGCGGGGCGGAGCGCGAAGGGATGGCGCTCAGCGACGAATGCCGCAAACCGCGCCAGCAGCGCACCCGTCGTTCGCGCGGGGGAGTCTGTCGTGGTCATCGATCGTGATGTTACCAGCGTTGCGCGAGCCGGTTAACGGCGCGTGCGCCTGTGGAGCGGAAGTGACACTGTCATTCCGAGCCGGCGGAACCCCGGAGGGGTGGAGCGCGGCGAGGAATCCCCCGCCACCCCGGAAGTGCGGGGGATCCCT
>JADGOA010000373.1 GCA_017883215.1 Thermoanaerobaculia bacterium
TGTACGAGCATGGCGCCGACCTTGTTTCGCGTCCGGTGCGATCGTTCGCCTTGGATGCTGGCGTGCGATCCGGCTCACTTCGCACGACGTAACGCCGCAGGCGGCGACGAGGCGACGTGTTGACGGGGTGACGGCCCGGAAAGCAGGGGGTCTGACCGAGCCGCCACCGTCAATGCACCCGGAGCATGGTGCGGTATTCGCCGCTTGCTCCCATTGTCCGCAGCTGCGCGCATGTGGAGGTTGGGTGCACAAGACAAGTCTGAACGCCATGGATCGGGGCGTCATCCGGCAAAAGGGTGAGAGCGGCCCCGCTCAGAGGCGCAGGCATCGGCCCGCTGACACCCGACCTCAGCTCGGACGAGTCAGGTTCAGCGCCGTCTGCCGGCGATGCTGCGCGCCGCAAAGGCGCCCACCAGAACCATCCCGCTGAGCAGACCAGCCGCACCGATCCACGGCTCCAGCGCTGGCAGCCGAAGCAAGGTTGGCCTGCCGAGGACTCCGGCGCCAAGCCCTGGCGGCGTGGCTTCCTCGCTCGAGCCGGCGCCCGATGCCGAGGTCAGCCCTCGCCTCGTCACGCTCCCGGGCTCGACCAGCTGGCGACAGGAAGCGCGCAGGTCGCGAACCTCCGGCCGGTGAACGCCGACGACCTCATTCGCCGCGAGGAAATCGTAATCAGCGACTCATCAGTTCGCGATCTCTTCCGCGGGCGGCGAGTGGTCGTCACTGGGGCGGGTGGAAGCATCGGCTCCGAGCTCGTCATGCAGGTTTTGAAATACGAGCCGGCGGAGCTGCACCTGTTCGAACGTTCCGAGCTCGCCCTTTACCACTGCTGCCTCCGCGTCCACCGCGAAACTCCGGACCTGAGCGCGCTCGTGGTTCCGCACCTCGTGGATTGCGCGGATGCGGACAAACTCGTCACGAAGATCCGTCCCGCGATCGTGGTCCACGCCGCCGCACACAAACATGTGCCGCTGGGCGAGCAGAACCCCGCCGAATACGTTCGCAACAACTGCGTCGTGGCCCGGTCATTCGCCGAGGTCTGCGCGGCGGCAGACGTCAAGCATTTTGTCTTCATCTCGACAGACAAAGCGATCAACCCGATCAACGCGATGGGAGCAAGCAAACGCGCTGCGGAGATCGCGTTGCTCGAGCTCGGCGCGACCTCCAACCTCCGGGTGATGGTCGTGAGATTCGGGAACGTGATCGGCTCATCAGGAAGCGTCGTCCCACTATTCCTCGACCAGATCGCTGCAGGCGGGCCCGTGACGGTCACGCACCCCGATGTCACGAGGTACTTTCTTCGCTCCTCGGAAGCGATCTCTCTGATCCTTCAGGCGGTCGCCATCGGCCAGCCCGGAGGAATCTACATGCTCGACATGGGCGAGCCGATGCGCATCGCCGATCTCGCCCGCGATCTGATCCATCTCTCCAATCGTTCGCTCGACGAGATCCCGATCGTCTACACAGGGCTCCGCCCCGGTGAAAAGCTGGAAGAGACGATACGCGGCGACAGTGAGACCGTCATTCCCACGCAGCATCCGCACGTCAGGATGATGAAGGTGCCGCAGCCCGCTCCGGCGACCGTCGCTGCCTGGTATCGGCGGGTCAAAGCCGCCGCCGGAGTTGAATCGCCGGCGCTCGGCGCGATCATCAAGGAGCTCATCCCGGAGTACGGCGCCGCGACACCAGGCACTCCGCGGAGCCTTCCACCCCCCCCACGCATCGGCGAGTTCCGTCCGGCAGAAGGCGTAGGCTGAAGTCAGGCGATCGCCGATTGGTCATGGCCAGGCGAGCAGCCGATCATCCACTTGACGTGTCATCGCGGCCCAACATCGTTCCCAGCGCGTCGTGGTTCGTCGTCGTGGCCGCGCTCGTCATCGTGCCGCTGTTCGTCGGATTCGACGGCAAAGATGGCTTCCGCGAGCCGAAGAACGTCATCTTCATTGCCGCCGCCATCCTGCTGGTGGTTGCCGGCGCGCTCGCGACCTTTCGCAGATCGTCAAAGGAAGACCGCCGCAGTAGCGTCCGTACAGTTCCTCTCATCGCACTCGCAGCGGTGCTGTGGACGGGACTCACCGCGGTGTTCAGCGCAAATCGCGCGCTGAGCGCGAGCGCTCTCGTCTGGGTCATGGCGGCGGCAGCGTTCGCGATCGCCATCGACCTGATCTGGCGAAGCCGGCGTGCCGAGGCGATGGCCTGGTGCCTCGTGCCCGCGGTCATCAACGCGGCTATCTTTCTTTGTCAGCGTTTCCATCTCTGGAATCCGATCCACTTCGCGGCCGATGTGCCGGAGCACTTTCGCTACACGGCCCTGGTTGGCAACCCTGATGACGTCGCAAGTTTCCTCGTCGCACCGGCAATCGTTGCCGTGGCACTGGCGCTCTCTCAAAGGAAGTGGCGGTTTGTCTGGATCGTCGCGGCCGCGCTGCTGCTCGCTGCGATTGCGACAGGACAGCTGACCGCGATCATCGCCTGTGCGGCCGCCCTGCTCGTGATGGGCTTCATGCGCTCGCGTCGCCTCGGCCTCACCATCGCAGCGACGACAGTCATCGCTACGGTCGCGTTGATCGTCGTCTACAGTCCCATCCGCCAACGTGTCGCAAACGTCACCGCGTCCGTCAAGAGGCACGACTATGCGGAAGCGTTCTCAGGCCGCGTGACGCCTTTCCTTGCCGCCGCGAGAATGGCAGCCCGTCATCCCGTGCTGGGAGTCGGGCCGGGCGTTTTCAGATGGGAGTTCTTCCCGTACAAACTGGAAGTCGAGCACTCGCACCCTCAACTGGCACGCGCCTACGCGTCGGCGTTCAATTTTGGCGAGGTCCACAACGAGTACCTGCAGATCCTTGCAGAGACGGGCGTCATCGGGTGCGCACTTCTTGTGATCGCGCTTTTCACGATCGCTCGCAGCTCGTTCTTTGATTCTGCACAGTCGGAACGCGACGCTCTCGTGCGAACTCTGGGACTGCCGCTTGCCGTGGCAGTCGGGGTGCTGTGCGTTGCGCAGTTCCCGCTGCATGTCTCCGCGCCACTGCTGATGCTGATCTACGTCTGCACTCTTTGCGTGAGTTGGGGAGCCGTCGCGGAGCTGCCGATGCCAAAATGTCTCGCAGGTCGGACGATGAGTGCCGTGACCGCCGGAGTTCCGCGTTGGGCCGCAGTCGTGGCCAGTGTGGCAGCAGTGAGTCTCGGCTCCTTCGTTTTTGCGCGATTGTGCTACTGGCCGTACGCCTGCAATGTCCGCAAGAAAGCCGTATACGACAACATGACGATTCTGGGCGCTGCCGTCGAAAAATACCGTTTCGCGCCGATTGCGAGATCGAATCTCCGAGTGCTCGGCCGCTGCATCGAGGGCAATCCCCTCGATATCGACCTCTATATGCTCGCGGCTGCCAATTACCGCGTTCTCGGCCTGAACGAGCAGGCTGCCCGCACGTACGAGACCGCGCTCGCCTACGACCGCCGGCCGGAGATCTACTACTCGCTCGGCAAGGTCGAATTGGACATGAACCGGCGGCCGGAAGCGCTCCAGCACCTTCTGCTTGCTGTGCGGTTCAGCCGTCAGTATCTCCAGGACCTCCCGACCGATGTGCAGGCGGAGCTGACGCAGACGCTCCAGCGCGACTTTCCCTACCTCGCCGGGACTTGAGGATCAGGCCGAGCGTCCGCAGCACAATGCGTAA
>JADGOA010000374.1 GCA_017883215.1 Thermoanaerobaculia bacterium
GCAAGGGCCGCGCGGCGCGGTGCGGACCTTCGGCATAGACGGTCGCGCCGGTCGCAGCCGAACCGGTCCAGGTGGCGATGCGCGGACAGACTCGCGACATCGCCACCGCGTCGTGTCGGTTCCATCTCGACAGAAGGTACACCAGCGCGGCAACCACCGAGACCGTCAGCAGCCGCCATGTGAGATGCAGCGGAGCGTTGAGCGCCGCAGCATTCGACGGGAGGTTCACGATGAGCACTCTGGCGATTGCCAGAACCGCGATCACATTCGCCTGCAGGGTCAGGTCGGGAAGCCCGAAGCGGCGGCCGCTCTTCGCGAGGATCACGGCCAGCGCAGCCCAGAAAACCGCGGCGCCGCTCCCGGGGAAAAGTGCCCAACCGGCCAGCAAAGCGACCACGGCAGCCAGGTAGCCCAGCGCTCGCGAAGCGCGCTGATCGTGCGAGTCTCTGAACAGATCGGGCCACCGCCGCGGCAGCCAGGTCGCGTCGGCATACAGCGCGAGCATGACCGCGAGGCAGATGGTGCCAAGTACCCATTCGTGAACGGCCGGCCAGCCGCCGAGGCGCGCACCGAGAAGACGCGCGCCAGGAACGGAGAGCAGTTGCAGAGCGGTGGCCGCGGCGGCGAGGCTTCCCAGCCGGCGGTAGGCTCGCTCGCTGGTGATGACGCCGGCGAAGACGAAGAGCGCCGCTTCGATCAGCCAGATGGGCGTCACATACGCCGGCGCGTAGCGGAACGGGATCGCAGCCACGAGCAGGGCCGCACCGACCGTGGTGAGCACGATGAACGAGGTGCGCTTCCGCCGCATCATGGGCAAGCGCGAGAAGCCGATCTCCACCGCGCCTAACGCGAGGAGAACCCAGAACGCGAGCTCGGGGTGAGCGGCCTGGTACTTCATCACGCCGAGCAGAAGCGCCGTATTGAGCACGCCGGCAAAGGCCGACATTTTTTCGTCGACGGGTGGCCGCACGACGAACGACGTGCGGAAGACGGCCCAGTACAGCACGAGGATGATGGCGCTGGTGTAGAACTCCGGGAAGGGATGCACCTTGCCGCGCATCGGCTCGATGATCGGCCACAACCAGATGTAGTGGTTCAGGTAGGTTGCGAGAATTCCGATGATCTCGAGCGCGAACCATCGCATCCGCACCACGACGAACGAGAACCCGATCGCGAGGATCACATTGGCAGTCAGGCTGAACACGTCTGCGCGCGTCAGCGCGATGGTCGTGAACGCGAGCGAGAATGCGAGCCCCGTGACGACTTGCGAACGGAACCTGAGGGTGTGCGCCACCATGGCCGCAACGACGGACAGCATCAGGACGAGGTCGATCAGCGGCGAGGCGATCACCCGTGCCGCAGAGATGTGGTGCGCGGCATAGCTGACGAAAAAGAGCAGCGACCATCCACCGGCAAGAGAGGCGCGGCCGAGAATGCGATAGCGGTCCTGCCGGTCGCCCCATACACCCGCCCCGAGGAGGACAAGGGCGACCATCGTTCCGACGACGACTTTGCCGAGCGGCCCCAGCTCTCGCAGTTGCCACGCGAGGAAAAACGCGATGCCGAGCACGAGAACAGCGACTCCGACCTTGCTCAGCCAGTTGACGCCGAGCATCTGCTCCAGGTCGAGAAGCGACCGCGTGCGCGCCCGCGGCGCGGTACGTTCCGGCGCGGTACGTTCCCGCTCCGACGCTTGCACGAAAGGCGTGGGAGGAACGACAGGCGCGCCAACGACGATGGCCGGCGCGCTCTGCGGCTCCGGCACGGTAGGCGCGTTCACAACGGGCGGGGGCTCGACAACCGGCTGCGATACGACGGCTGCGGGCGACGCAGACGGAGCTTCCTCGCGGCGGGGCAATTCCTCACGTCGCTCTTCGGCGGCAACCGCAGCGATTCTCGCCGAGAGGCCGGCCACACGGGCGATGCGCTCACTGCGTTCGTTCTGCAGCGCTTTCTCGAGACGCTCGACCCGCTGCATCGCTTCACGAGCGCGTCGCCACGTGATCACGAGGGCCGTTCCCCACACGAGGAAGCCGAGCGAAGTCCAGACGTTCCCTTCCACGGCGGATGAGATGACGAGCACCAGCCCGCCCAGGACGAGAAGCACGACTGCCGCCGTCGACATGTTCCTCACCAGCACCGGCGCATTCTCGAGAATGCCACGTAGGCTCGTCTCGCGGTCGCCCTCGCACGAGCCTCGCCTTTGGAGACAGAAGAATTGACGAGCTCGCCAGCTCACGTTACACGAATTGAGCGGCGGCGCACAGTCGAATGTGCTTCTCGTGTTCGACGCGGCGAGCAAGGAGCTCGTGAGAACGATCGCGACCGCGGCGTTCCCTACGGGTCTTCTGTTTTCGACACGGCGACGTGGAACGTCATCGGCGAAATCGAAAGCGGCAACGAGCCGGACGGGATGGCGTACGTGTCGGCCGCGAGTCATTGAGGGTCTGCACTTCGTCTCGAGGATCGTCAAGCGCCAAATCCGATCCGGCGCTGGTTCCTCCTCGGAGATTCGAGCAGAGCACGCAGAGCGGCGAACATCTTCTGCAGATCCTCGTCGTGGCCGGAGACTCTCTTCTCCAACGCGTCGAGACGTGTCACGACTTCTGAGTTCTCATGACCTGCTTGCCGGAGTCGCACGAACGCACGAACTTCGTTCACGACGCCCGTCGTCAATTCACCGGCTCGTCCGGAGGGTTCGCGCCGGGGAGTCGACGGCGAGCGAATGGCTTAGCGGCCTCATGCCGCCGCGGCTGCCCCTCGAGCATCTCTTTGATCCACGGCTCCTCATTTCGGTTGTCCGGTCGCCAGGAACGAGCGGCAATCGCGCCGCAGTCGGGATCGAATCGAAGCTCGGCGAGGAACGAGTCGGCGACATCTTCCGGCATGTCCGGGTGAATGTCGTCGCTCTCGCCAATCCTCTTCAGCTTTCCGCGCAGGATCTCGACTTTCGACTTCTTCTTCATGTCGGTGAACCTCCGTCGTCAAAAGAAAGGCTCCCTCGGAATCACTTGCGGAGCAAGTCTTCTGCATCGCCATCGGCGCGACCAGCGGAGCATCCACCGTCGAATCGGATCGCGTCTCCACGGGTCGTAGAGCCAGTGCAGAACAGATCTGCGGCTAGACGTCGCCTTCGGGCGAACGTGGCCGGCCTGGCGCGAAGGATCGGAGTTCAACGCGATCCGCGCGAAGTCGGAGGCGGCGCGGGCGGTGAGCGAGAGATGGTCGGGGCTTAACGACCGTCTCGGAGCAAAGTCGCGAGCCCGGTCCCCTCGCCCCGCGGCACGACTCGCGCAATCACGCTGATCGAACGTAGAGACCGAAGAGCGCGCAAGAACGAGGTGTCATTCCGAGACGCACCATCGCGCGGGCGCGACACCAGGGAGCGAGAAACATTCACTTCTTGATGACACGAGCCAAGCCTGCCATCCTGTAGGGGCGCGCAGCAGCGCGCCCGCAGCTCTCAACGGGAGAGCGGGCGCACTGCTGTGCGCCCCTACAGCATAACGGGTCATTTCCGCTCCACCGCGCACGCACCGTTAACCGGCTCAGGCTGGCACCCGCAATTGGCGCGGCTCCGGCGACGTGGAATGACGCGTAAACCAGAACGGCCGAGGATCGCTCCTCGGCCGTGTTCGGTGTTGCGGGCACCGGGTACCGCGCAGCTC
>JADGOA010000060.1 GCA_017883215.1 Thermoanaerobaculia bacterium
GCGGAACCCCGGAGGGGTGGAGCGCGGCGAGGAATCCCCCGCCACCCCGGGAGTGCGGGGGATCCCTCACTGTCCTCCGCCGCTCCGCGGCTTCGGCAGCTCGGGATGACAGGCTTGGCTCCAGATTCCTCGCTCTCGGAATGACACACTTCGAAGCGATGGCTCAATTCGCGATGCGTGATCCGCAATAGAATCGCCCCCATGTCGTGGGAAGCAGTCATCGGGCTCGAGGTGCACGCGCGCCTCCTGACGCAGACGAAGATCTTCTGCGGCTGCCCCACCGCCTTCGGCGCTCCGCCTAACACCCAGGTCTGCCCCGTATGCCTCGGATACCCCGGCGCGCTGCCGGTGCTCAACCGCAAAGCGGTCGAGTTGGCCCTGCGCATGGCCGTGGCCACCGGCTGCGAGATCCATCCCCGGTCGGTCTTCGCCAGGAAGAACTATTTCTACCCTGATCTCCCGAAGGGCTATCAGATCTCCCAGTTCGACCAGCCCCTCGCCACCACTGGCCGCCTCGTCGTCGGCGATCGGACGATCCGCATCCATCGCATTCACCTGGAGGAAGACGCCGGCAAGCTCCTGCACGACAGCAACTCCACTCTGGTCGACCTCAACCGCGCCGGCACGCCTCTGATCGAGATCGTCTCCGAGCCCGACGTCCGCTCGTCTGAGGAGGCGGCGGCGTACTTCACCCGCCTCCGCCAGCTGCTGATGTTCGTCGATGCCTGCGACGGGAACATGGAAGAGGGATCGCTTCGCTGCGATGCGAACATCTCCGTGCGCCGGCCGGGCGGGCCCCTGGGAACGCGCACCGAGGTGAAGAACGTCAATTCGTTCCGGTACGTGGCGAGGGCCATCGAGCACGAGATCGAACGTCAGATCGGCGTGCTCGAGTCGCGAGGCACGATCCGCCAGGAGACGCGGCTCTTCGATGCCGCGGCAAACGAAACACGCGTGATGCGCTCGAAGGAAGAAGCGCACGACTATCGCTACTTCCCCGAACCCGATCTGCTGACTCTCGAGGTCGACGACGCCTGGGTGGCCTCGGTGCGCAGGAACATGCCGCCGCTCCCGGCGCAGCGAAGCCAGCGCTATCGCAGCGAGTGGAGCATTCCTCCGGCCGACGCCGAGGCACTCGTGGCCACACGCGATCTCGCCGACTACTTCGAGGCCGTGGTGTCAGCGTCCGGCAATCCGCGCCTGGCGGCCAACTGGGTGCGCAACGAGGTTCTCCGGGTCCTCAACGATCGGAACATCGAGCTCGCCGGCTATCGGGTGACACCTCCGATGTTGGGCGAGCTGATTCGGATGGTGGAGGCTGGGACGATCGGAGGAAAGATCGCCAAGGAAGTCTTCGACGAGATGTCCGCGAGCGGCGAAGGGGCTGCCGCGATCGTCGCGAAGCGCGGCTTGTCGCAGATCAGCGACCCCGCCGCCATCCGCAGCGCCGCCGAGCGTGTCCTCGCCGCGAACGCCGCTCAGGTCGAGCAGTATCGCGCCGGCAAGACGCAGGTCTTCGGGTTCCTCGTCGGCCAGCTGATGAAGGAGACGCGCGGAAAAGCGAAGGCGGAACTGGCGAACGAGATTCTGCGGGAGATGCTGACGTCAGCGAGTAGCGAGTAGCGGGTGGCGAGTAGGCGCGCGCTTCCGGCTGTGTCCGGGGGGCAGGTGTCCTCGAAAACGAATTCACCACAGAGGCACAGAGACCACAGAGAATTCACTGAGAGTCTCTGTGCCTCTGTGGTGAAAAGGGTCCCCTACCCGCTACAACCTACCCGCTGCTACTGAATGGCCTTCATCATTTTCTCGAGCGGGCTGAGGGTCTTCTTGTAGCCGGCCGGCAGGGCGAAGTCGGCGGGGGCGAAAACCTTCTGGGCCACGTTGCGGATCATCGTCGTCGTCACTGACTCGTTCGTCCGGCCGTTCTGCTCGATGCGGAACGTCGTCACCTGCTTGAGTGGAAACCCCTTCGCGTTCGCCGACTGCGCGGCGATCAGTTTGTCCACCTCGGCGATCCCGGTGGCGATGCTCTGCTTCTGGAGAACGTTCGTCAGGGCGGCCGGAATGCGATCCGTCACCCAGCTGTCGGTCGACATGGAGATCCCGATCTTCATCGCCTGCGGCCCCGACCCGACCGACATGGCGAACGAGCTGCTGACCTGGTTGTGCTGCGTCGGGTAGCCGGCGATCGGTTCTCCTTTGCCCAGGTCGCGCGATGCCACCTTCGGGTTGCTGATCTTGAAATTGAGGAATCCGAGCTGCTTGAAGAGCGAAGCGGCGCTGGCCGAAGCTTCGCCGAAATCGAGCTGGTAGTAGGTCTTCGAAGCGGGATCGCCGACGAACAGCGTCCTGCCGCCGTCATGTGAGATGACGAACGAGTTGTCCGCAAACGTGAATCCGTCCCCGCGGACGATGTTCATCCGGAACCGATCGCCTTCTGCCTGCGCGGATCCGGAGATCGTCGACCGGCGAAGCCCCTTTGTGACGCTCTCAAAGTTGTACGCGAGGCCTGCAAATGCGGAGTGAGCGAGCACAAGAAACGCCACAGCTACGACAATTCGTTTCATCACTTTGTCTCCGGAACTCGGACTTATTCGTCGTAAACAAAGGGGTTATACAAAAATGCCTGTGCTATGATCGCCTCTCTTTTCCCAGAGCCGTATTCCCCAGAGATCTCACAGTTTAGGAGGTTTCCTTTGCGTTTATTGAGCAGACAGTTTTTCCTGATTTCGATCCTTTGCGTCGGAATGACCGGAGTGGCCTTCGGGTCGGGCTTCGCGATCTTTGAACAGGGAGCCAAAGCAACGGCACTGGGCGGTGCATTCGCTGCCACGGCCAACGATCCTTCGGCGATTTTCTACAACGTCGCCGGAATTGCGCAGCTCCGCCGCGCCGAGATCTCCGCCGGCGGGACGGGCATCACCTTCTCCAACGAGTTCAAGGGCGATCCGAACGATGCCTGGACCAGCGGTACGACGGGTAGATACCGGGGGCACGTGTTCGTACCACCGAACGCATACATGGTCATGCCTATCGGCGACAACGTCACCTTCGGCGTCGGAACGTTCGCGAACTTCGGATTGCGGACCAACTGGCAGGAGCCGTGGGTGGGCCGATTCGTCTCGCGCGACGCGAACGTGAAGACGATGACCATCAACCCGGCGATTGCGTTCCGCACCAGCGATGACAAGTTCGCTTTCGGCATCGGCGCCGACTACATGCGCTCGCACATCGTGCTGAACCGCAACAACCCAGCCCTGAATCCATTCACCGGCCGGATCGTCGACGTCGCCAACGCCTTCCTGAACAGCGACTGGAACACAGCGTGGGGCTACAACGCCGGCATCCTCTACAAGCCGACCCCGACACTCCGCCTCGGAGCCGCGTATCGCAGTCACATCAAGGTCGACTACACCGGCACGGCGACATTCACGCAGATCTCCACCGGCAACGCGCAGCTCGACGGCGTGGTCAAGGCCGGTCTGCCGCCAGGACAGGACCTCACCACCTCGATCGACTTCCCGGCGATCATCTCGCTCGGCATCGCCACCAGCGCCATCCCGACGTGGGACCTGGAGTTCGACGCCGTGCAGACGAACTGGAGCAGCTTCCAGGCTCTCGACGTGGCCTTCTCGAAGACTCCCGCCAACAACCTCCACAGCTCTCAGAACTGGAAAGACAGCTTGTCGTATCGCCTCGGCGCCAACAAGGCCGCGACCGAGCACTGGGATGTCCGCCTCGGCGCGCTCTATGACAAGACGCCCCAGCCGACGGAGGTCGTCGGTCCGCTCCTTCCGGACGCCGACCGCGTCGGCGTCACCTTCGGCGTCGGCTACCACAAGGGGCCGTTCGTCGTCGACGTGACCGAATTCCTCCTCCACTTCAAGACTCGCAGCACGCAGGGCCTCAACGCCGACAACTTCAACGGCACGTACAAAACGAACGCGAACCTCATGGCCCTTAACCTCGGATACAAGTTCTAGGGCAAAGGAGAACCCGCAGATGAACAACAGATTGCTCAGACTTGCAGCGGCACTCTCGATGGTGGCGCTGATTGCAGTCCCCATCTTTGCCGCGCGCGGCACCGCGACCTTCACCAGCTTCGTGGCTATCGGCGACAGTTACGGCGCGGGATTCCAGAGTGCCGCACTCAACATCAATCATCAGCCGTACAGCTGGCCCGCCGTGATCGCCAAGCAGGTCGGTCTGAAGATCTGTCCGCCGGAAGCGACGGCAACCGACAGCTGCTTCGCCCTTCCGCTGATCTCGTTCCCGGGCCTCGGGTCGTCGAACGAGCTGCAGCTCAACGACATCGTCAGCTACCCGCCGGTCATCGTCCCGGCAAGTGGTACGGCGGCGCCGATGATGCTGGCCTTCGGCCGCCCGTACAACGACCTCGCCGTGCCGGGCTACACCGTCGGTGCGACGATGGCGTTCACGGGCAAAGAGGCGAACTCCGGTCTCGGCCAGGTGATCCTCCGCGGACTCGGGTCTGAAGTCGATCAGGCCATCGCGCAGAAGCCGACGTTCATCGCCATCTGGATCGGCGGCAACGACTTCCTCGGTTCGGTCAGCAATGGCACGTCGCTCGGCCTGACTTCCACGGCCGATTTCACGGCGCAGTACGGCGCGATGCTCGACAAGCTCATTGCCGGCGCGCCGCAGGCCGGGATCGTCGTCGGCACGCTGCCGGCGAGCTTCTCCGGCGTTCCGTTCGTCAGCACGGTGTCGCGATTCATCATCAATCCGGCCACGCGCACGCCGGTGCTCGGGCCCGATGGCAACCCCATCGCGATGATCGCCACCCTCGACGGGACCACCGTCGGCCAGATCCCGGCAGGCAGCTACGTGACGCTGGGAGCTTCGTCGTTCATGGCTTCCGGATACGGCATCCCTTCGACGCTGGCCGCCGTTCCGCCGTTCAACCAGCTGCCGAATGCCGGCAAGCCGCTTCCCGGTGCCGTGGTGATCACTCCCACCGAGGCCTCGGCGATTCAGGCCCAGATCGTCGACTACAACAACGCCATCAAGCAGGCTGCCTCTTCTCGGAACATTCCCATCGCGGACATCACCGGCCTGTTCAACCGCGTTGGCGCGAAACAGGAGTTCGTCGGTCCGCTGAGCATCACCGGCGACTTCATCACCGGCGGCTTCTTCAGCCTCGACGGCATCCACCTCACCGACCTCGGATACACCCTGTTCGCGAACGAGTTCATCAAGGCCATCAACAGCGGCTACGGCACACACATCCCGCTGTCATCGGCAGCGCAATTCCTGGCGAATAACGCCACCACCTCGGGATTGCCCTTCTTCCAGAGCACTCCGTGGCAGATGAGCAGCCAGGCCGGCACCGCGCTGATGCAGATGTTCTCCCTGGCGCCCGCGCCATCGCCAGTGCGGTATCGCGCGACGCATCACTGATCACGCACCATCGACATGCGAAGGCCGGCGCACCAGCGCCGGCCTTTTTGTTTTAGTGCTGAGGGCGCGCCCGATGTCGCCCCTCTGATCTGAAAATGCCGAGCGGTCTCTCAGGGCGCGCGGCAGTGCGCCCGCAACTCTCAACGGGAGAGCGGGCGCACTGCTGTGCGCCCCTACAGCATAACGGGTCATTTCCGCTCCACCGGGCGCACGCGCCGTCAACCGGCTCGGGATGACACGCACGCGTGAGACGCGCCTCCTCCGCGAAACGAAAACGCTTCGCGAAATTCGATCTCGAATTCAGCGAACAATCGACAATGTTCCGCGATGCGCGATCTGCGCTGGACCGCGCAGACACACCCGCATTTTCGCTCGCGAAAAATTTTCACGTCCCGCGGGCCGATACGCCAAAAGAAAAACCGGCCTGCGCCGGTTTGTGAGAATTGATCGAGCTCGCGATCAGGTGCCCGAGGGACGGCCGCGCGGCGATGGCCTGGAGATGTCGATCATGGCCATCCGCTCCTTCTCGTCATACCAGCAGTGGAAGCGCTTGATCCCCGGGACTTCGATGTCGTAAGTGCGAAAGAAACTCGGCACGTGAAGCGAAGTCGACTTGTCGGACTGGCGAATCTTCGCGGCCCCTTCTTCTTTCTTCTCGAGCGCGCGAATGCCGATCACCTTGCGCTTTTTGTCGTAGTAAAGATTGGCGCTGGTCTTCCCGCTGAGCCGGAGCATCGACGCCACCGGAGAAGGAAGCCGGATCAACCGCGACTGAACGATCGTTGCGGATGCGGGAAAGCGTCCGAACTCCGGCTGCGGCTCCCATTTCTCAAATGCCATGCTCCGACTCCTCACCCATCACGGACCCTGCTGGCGTACGTGACACGATCATAAAATCTCGCAGGTTTTTGTCAACAATTTATCGCTACTGTTTCGGCCTCGGACAACGGATAAATCGCAATAATTATTCTGATCTTATACGGCCGGCACCATGGCTGCGTCCGCTCCCGATCGTCGCAAATTGCGTGCAGATTTCCTGTAAGTTTCTGCATCGAATATGTGTTACAGGCAGTCCGTGCCGGATGGGGCGGGCCGGCGGGGCCGCCCCGGCCACTGCTCAGCCCGCCTTACGGCCGGAAGTACGCCCGGTCCAGCGCCCGGTACTGGACTGCCTCCGCAATGTGCCCGCTTTCGATCCGTTCCGCCCCCGTCAGGTCGGCCACGGTCCGGGCGACCTTCAAAATCCGGTCGTGTGCCCGCGCCGAAAGCGACAACCGCTCGATGGCCTGCGTCAGCATGTCGCGCGAGCCTGCGTCCAGCTCGCAGTAGCGGCGAAGATGCCGCGAGGTCATCTCCGCATTCGATTCGATCGAGGCACGCCGGAATCGCTCGCGCTGGATCGCCCGCGCCGCTTCGACGCGCTGCCGGATCGCCGACGACGCCTCCCCGGCCTGCAACGACATGATCTCTTCGCTGCTCAGCGCCGCCACTTCCACCTGCAGGTCGATCCGGTCGAGCAGCGGACCGGAGATCTTCGCCAGATATCGTGCGATCTGCTGGTGCGAACAACTGCACTGCCGCCGGTGATCGTTGTAGAAGCCGCACGGGCACGGGTTGAGAGCAACGGCGAGGGTCACGCGCGAGGGAAACGTGAGCGTCCGCAACGCCCGCGCGATCGTCACCACTCCATCCTCGAGCGGCTGCCGCAGCACCTCCAGCGTGTCCCGCCGGAACTCGGTGAGCTCGTCCAGAAACAGCACCCCGCCGTGAGCGAGGCTGACCTCTCCCGGCTTCGGATTCGATCCGCCGCCGACCAGGCCGGCCATGGAGATGGTGTGGTGGGGCGCGCGGAACGGCCGCCGCAGGATCAGGCCACTCCCCGCAGGCAGCGTCCCGGCCACTGAATGGATCTTCGTGGTAACGATCGACTCGGCGAGCGAGAGGCGGGGGAGAATCGACGGCAGCCGCTTGGCCAGCATCGTCTTGCCGGAGCCGGGCGGCCCGATCATCATGACGTTGTGCCCCCCCGCGGCGGCGACCTCCAGCGCGCGCTTCGCCTGCGCCTGACCGCGCACCTCCGCAAAATCGGCAGCGTCAGCCGGCGGCTCGGGATAGCCGCCGGGCCGCGTCGGGGCGATCGGCGACTCGCCCCTCACGTGTGCGATCAGGCCGGTCAGATACTTCACGCCGATGACCCGCACGGTTTCTACCGCCGCGGCTTCATTCGCGTTTCCGGCGGGAACGATCAGCTCGCGGACCGCGTGGTCGTTCGCCAGCGCCGCTGAGATCGCCAGCGTGCCGCGAACCGGCGCCACGCTGCCGTCGAGGGACAGCTCTCCCACGAACACACGCCCGGCCACCTCTTCGTCCGTCAGAAACTCCGCGGCGTGAAGAATGCCGATGGCGAGCGGAAGGTCGAACCCCGGCCCCTCCTTCTTCACGTCCGCCGGCGAGAGGTTCACTGTGATGTGGCGCGGAGGGACGAAGTACCCGCAATTGGCCAGAGCGGAGCGGACGCGCGAGTAGGCTTCGCGCACGGAAGCGTCGGGAAGGCCGACCAGAGTGAAGCCGGGCTGCTGCGAATATCCGCCGCAGTCGACTTCGATGACGATTCGAACAGCATCAATGCCGAGCGTCGCGGCACTCCATACTTTGGAAAGCATGGTGCGTCGACCCGGCAGGAAGTCCCCAACCGAGGCTACCTCGGAGCGCCATCGCCGTCAATGGTTTGGGCAGACCGGGTCACGAGGTCACGAGGTTGCGGGGTTGCGGGGTTGCGGGGTTACGAGGTGCGCAGATGACCGTGTGGCACAGACACTCTTGTCTGTGCCCCCCCTCCTGCAGCACAGACAAGAGTGTCTGTGCCACAGGTAACCTCGTGACCTCGTGACCTCGTGACCGTTCTCCCAGGCGTGGATCGTGATAGAACGCGGCAGAGGAGAAACAATGCGTATTGCGGTTCCACACAACACCACCAAAGAGAAGGCACGACAGATCGTCGAGGCGCGAATCGAGGACCTGCAGCGGCAATACGGACACTACACGAGCGATCTCGAGAAAAGCTGGGACGGCGATCGGCTCGACTTCAGCGTCAAGGCGAAAGGATTCCACGGCAAGGGCACCGTCGAGATCACCGACACCGACGTCATCATCGACGGCAAGCTGCCGCTGATCGCGAAGCCGTTCGAGCCCCGCATCCGCAGCACCGTGGAACGCGAAGCGGAGCAGATGTTCCGAACTGCGTAGGTCACGGAGGTCGGTCTGCCCAATGTCGGGGGTCGGGGGTCAGGGGACGGGGGTCGGCGGCAAGAACAGCAGATCTCGCCTCCGACCTCCGACCCCCGACCCCCGTGCGGTCCGCGGTCTGCGGTCTGCGGGAGGTCGTCAACTCAGGACTCAGGACTTTTTTCGAGGGAAAAAAAAGCACCGGCCGGAGCCGATGCTGTCGTCGTCAGGCGCGATGTTCGCGCGATCAGCTAACGTTGAAGATCTTCTTGAGTGCATCCACGTTCGGGTCGACGTACATATCGCCGTCGACTTCCAACGCCGGATCTGTGCCGACGTGGTGGAACGCGTTCGATTTCAAATGATCTGCGACGACCATCTCGTGGTCGACGTGAAACTGATCGAGGAAACCAGCGACGAGGCTGGTTTTCTGCTTCTTACTGCCGGGGAAAAACCTTACGGTCATTGCTCCCCCTCCTCTGCCCACCCTGTGGTGATGCTCTACGGCTCCGATTTTGGAGAGTCCTTGAAAGGTATGCCGGTTTGATACGGATGTCAAATAAGAGGTGTCACGGCGTCCGCTCGACTGGCCTGACACGCCGCGGACATCACTGAAATCAGGGAGATAGGCGCCGCTGTCCAGCGGGGTGAATCCGTGAAATGGCGCATCCACCACGAACGAATCGTGCCAGTCTGATGCTCTGAACACCAGGCCGGTGGAACGGCGGGCGGGCGCGAGCGGTGGCCGCTCTCTCACGCCACCGCGTCCTCCCGATACTGGATCTCGTAGAGCTTGCGATAGAGACCATCCAGCTGCATCAGCTCGTCGTGCGTGCCACGCTCGCGGATCTCGCCGTGATGGAAGACGAGGATCATGTCCGCCGAACGGATCGTCGACAGCCGATGGGCGATGACGATGGAGGTTCGCCCTTCCAGAAGCGTCTGGATCGCCTCCTGGATCAGCCCTTCCGTCTCCGTGTCGATCGAGGAGGTGGCCTCGTCGAGGATCAGCACCGGCGGATTGAATGCCAGGGCACGGGCAAACGACAGGAGCTGCTTCTCGCCGACCGAAAGTCCCGCGCCGCGCTCCCGCACCTGCGCTTCGTATCCTTCCGGCAGCCGCGAGATGAAGCGATCGGCCTGCACGCGGACCGCGGCATTGCGAATGGCCTCGGTGGTGATTGTCTCGTCGCGCAGGGAGATGTTCTGCGCCACGTCTCCAATGAAAAGGAAGAAGTCCTGCTGCACGATGGCGAAGAGGCGGCGCAGCGCGGAGAGCTTGTACCGCCGCACGTCGACGCCGTTGACGAGGATCTCCCCTTTCTGAATGTCATAGAAACGAAGCAGCAGCGACGTCACCGTCGTCTTTCCGGCCCCGGTGTGCCCCACCAGCGCCACGCGCTCGCCGCGGCTCACGCGGAACGAGACGTTCTTCAGCACCCACTCCTCGTCGTTGTACGCGAACCAGACATTGCGGAACTCGATGTCTTCGATGATGTCCACGTCCAGCCCGTCGTCGTTGGAGATCTCCACCGGCGTGTCGAGCATCTTGAAGATGCGCTCGCTCGCGGCCATGGCCGCCTGAAGGATGTTGTATTTCTCCGACAGATCGGAAATCGGCTCGTAGAAGCGCTGCGCGTACTGGAAGAAAGCCACCAGCGCACCCACGGAGAGTGTCCCGCGAATGACCTGCCCGCCGCCGTACCAGACGATGAGCGCGATCCCGATCGCTTCGATCAGCTCGATGACCGGATAGAAAACCGCGTAATAGAAGATCGAATCGATGTTGGCCTGCCGGTGCCGGGCGTTGAGGCCCTCGAACTTCTCCGCTTCCTTCTCCTCGCGGTTGAAGAGCTGGACGGTGGCGATGCCGGAGATGTGCTCCTGGAGGTAGGCGTTGATGGCGGCGATGCGGGCGCGCACCTGACGATACGTGACCCGCGCGCCCTGGCGAAACCAGATCGACACGCCGATGATGAAGGGCGTGATCGAGAAGAGCACCAGAGCCAGGCGCCAGTTCATCCAGAACAGCATGCCCACGATCCCCACCAGGACGAAGACATCGCCGAACATGGCGACGAATCCAGCAGTGAACATGTCGTTGAGCGCATCGACGTCGGTGGTCACCCGGGTCATGAGCCGCCCCACGGGATGCCGGTCGAAATACTGGATGTCCAGCTTCTGCAGATGACCGAAGATCTGTTTGCGGAGGTCGTACATGATGTACTGCCCCATCAGATTCATCAGCACCATCTGGGTGTAGAGCACGGCGAAGCCGGCGACCAGAGTGGCCATGTAAAGGATCGCCGCCACCTTGATTCCGTGCAGCGGCTCCAGGCTCCAGCCGAAGGAGCGCATGGCGTCGGCCACCCGCCCGCTCATCCCGACCGGGTGCGATCCCTGAAGCGGCTTGACGAAGAGGTCGATGGCCACGGCGATGATCGCCGGGCCCAGGATCTCCAGCGCCGAAGAGAGAATGACCAGGACCACCGAGAACCCGGCCCGCACCCGGTACGGCCGCAGATACGTCAGCAGCCGCCGCGCCAGCCGCGGATCGAAAGCCCTCGCCCCCTCTTCTTCGTGTCGTTCGATTTCAGCCATTTCGAGTCCTGAGTCCTGAGTCCTGAGTCCTGAGTCGGGGAGTGGCGCGGCCCACTCAGGACTCAGCACTCAGGACTCAGGACTTGCTTCTAAGCGATCTCCTCGATCTGCGCCTCGATCGTCTGGCGCTGGTACAGATCCGCGTAGTAGCCGCTTGCGGCGAGCAGCGATTCGTGCGTGCCGCGCTCGACGATCCGTCCCTCCTCGAGCACGACGATGTGGTCGGCGTCCTTCACCGAAGAGGCGCGGTGCGAGACGATCAGGACGGTTCTCCCCCTCCGGATCGTCCGCAGGGCGTTGAGGATCCGCTCTTCCGTCGAAGTGTCGACTGCACTGAGCGAATCGTCCAGGATCAGAATGAGGGGATCGCGCACGAGCGAGCGCGCGATCGCCGTGCGCTGCTTCTGCCCGCCGGAGAGCGTGATGCCGCGCTCGCCGATGACCGTGTCCAGGCCCTGCGGGAACGTAGCCACGTCCGACGAGAGGCCGGCCAGATCCGCCGCGTGCCGCACCTCCTGGTCCGTCGCCGAAGCGCGGCCGAAGCGGATGTTCTCCGCCAGCGACTCCGAAAAGAGGAACGTCTCCTGCGGCACCATCCCGATCCATTCACGCAGCTGGTGGAGGGAGATGGTCTCGATCGGCCGTCCGTCGATGAAGATCGTCCCGGGAGGCGGTTCGAACGTTCGCGTGATGAGCGCCAGCAGCGTCGATTTCCCGCTGCCGGTCCGCCCGACGATGCCGACCGTTTCGCCCGCGGCGACCTTCAGGTTGATGTCCTGCAGCACCGCGCGACGCCGATGTTTCGCAACCGGCTCGGTGGCCCCGACTGCAGCCACGACCGGATAGGTGAACGTGAGATCGCGAACCACGAGATCGCCGCGCACCGCACCGAGGATGCGCGCCCCCTCTTTCGACTCCGCCTCAGGCTCGACGGACCAGACTTCGTGCAGGCGCTGCATCGAAGCCATTCCCCGCTGCACGAGATTGATGACCCATCCGAGTGCGATGAGCGGCCAGACCATCCGCCCGAGGTAGAACTGGAACGCCACGAACTCGCCGATGGTCAGGCGGCCGGCCATGATGCGCCGGCTGCCGAGATAGAAGATCACCACGAACATCACCCCGATCATGGCGTGCAGCAGCGGGTAGAACGTGGCGGTGAGGCGGATCAGCGAGCGGTTGCGCTCGACGTACTCGCGGTTCATCGCCTTGAACCGCTCGACCTCGTTGTTCTCCTGCGTGAACGCGCGGACCACGCGCACGCCGGCCAGGTTCTCCTGCACTCGCGCCGAGATGTCGCCGAAGTAGTCCTGCACCGATTTGAACCGCACGTGGATCCGCTGCCCGAATGTCTGCACCAGTCCGGCCACGACCGGGACGGAAATCAGTGAGATGAGCGCCATCTGCCGGTCGATGCGCATCATCATCACGAACGCGCCGATCACCACGAGCAGCGAGGATGCCGAGTGCATCACGGCCGGGCCGATGAGCATGCGCACGGAGGCCAGATCGTTCGTGGCGCGGGACATCAGATCGCCCGTCCGCTGCTCCTGATAGAACTTCAGCGGCAGCTTCTGCAGGTGGGCGTAGAAGTCGTTCCGCATGTCGTATTCGATGCGGCGGGAGGTCCCGATGATGATCCACCGCTGCAGGTAGAGAAACGCTCCCTCGACCACGGATGCGCCGACGAGGAGCGCGCCGTACCGGATCAGGTCCGACCGGTTGAGCGCCTTGGCCAGCGTGTCCACCGCCCCCCCGACGATGGCCGGCTTGAGCAGCGAGAACCCCGCCGAGCCGATCACGCAGAGGAATCCCGTCAGCAGCGGCCGGCGGTAGCGGCGGAAGTACTCGAGGAGACGGCGGGTCGGGGTCATGGGCGGAACATTCTATCGGGGCACGGGGCAGGAGGCATGGGGCATGGGGCATGGGGCATGAGTGGAATCCACGTGTCATGCCGCTTTCTTCCTTCTCAATTCCTCATTCCAAGAATTCAGGAGGAAGAATATCTAATCGCTGAGCAGCCCCATGCCCCATTCCTCATGCCTCATGCCCCGTCTCCCTTGCGCTCTCGTCGCGCAGCGGAATGCGCTTGAGCTCCTGCAGGGCGATGCGAAGGACGCTGCCGAGGGTGAAGCCCTGCGGGAAACAGTGCGGGATGCGGATGCCGGCGCTGCTGAGCTCGAGAAAATCGAGCGGCGGCTTGCGCCGGGCCAGCAGGAAGACGAGCTTGCGCGGCAGGTCCTCGCGGTCGTCCGCGTTGAGATGCAATGGCTGCAGGTAGTAGCCGAAGTGCATCCGGCGGAGCGAAGGCGTTCCTCCGGCGAACTCCGGCAGGGTGACGCTGAGGGTGAGCGCACCGAAAATCCAGTTCTCCCGCGCGAACTCGCCGCGCCAGGAGTCCTCTTCTTC
>JADGOA010000375.1 GCA_017883215.1 Thermoanaerobaculia bacterium
CTCGCCGCGCTTCACCCCTCCGGGGTTCCGCCGGCTCGGAATGACAGTGTCACTTCCGCTCCAGCGGCGCCCGCGCCGTTCGCCCGCTCGGGATGACGCGGCGCAGTTTTAACTAGTCGTGCCTACAGACAAAGGCCAAACTCCGCGGCGCGGGCTGGCAGCCCGCGCTCCGGCCGGCCGGCTGCCGGCGCTCCTCGAGCAGCGCGCCGCTCCTGGTGATTCCGCGCGCCGCCCGCATCCAGTAGCATGGCTCTCGTGCCGTCCGACGAGAACGATGAGGCGGAGCGTTGCCTCGCCTCCGCTCTGCGCATCCTCGCGTATCGCTTCAACAGCGTTGTCGAGCTGCGGCGAAAGCTCGCTGCGAAAGAGTTCGACCCTGCCGTGATCGAGGGGATCATCGAGCGCCTGACGGCGGAACGGTGGCTCGACGACGAGCGCTTTGCCGGGGCGCTGGTCCGCACCCGGGCGTTGAAAAGGCTCGGCCCGCAGCGAATCCGGCGCGATCTCCGCGCCGCGGGCGTCGACGACGACATCGCCGCTCGGGCCCTCCGCCAGAACATCGACCCTGAGGCCGAGAAGAGCGCCGCCATTGCCCTTTGCGAGAAAAAAATGCGTATCATCGCGCGCCGCCACGGCGCCGCGTATCTCAGGACGGATGAAGGCCGAAAGAAACTGGCCGCCTACCTGTTGAATCACGGATACGAGGCCGGACGGGCTTTCGAGGTCATCAATCTATGTACGAAGCGAGTAGCGAGTAGCGAGTAGCGAGCAGGGGAAGGTGTCATTCCGAGTGCCGAAGAGCGCGAGGAATCCCCCGCGAGGAGACTGCAGGGTTTTCTTGCGGGGGATCCCTCGCCGTCTTCGCGGCTCGGGATGACAGCGGAAAACGCCTGCTCGCTGCTCGCCACTCGCTACTCGCTGGAGGTTTCTTGGTCACCACCAGCGAGATTCGCGAACAGTTCCTAAGGTATTTCGAGAAAAACGGCCACCGGCGTGTGCCCAGCTCGTCGCTCGTCCCGGCGGGCGATCCGACGCTGCTGTTCACCAATGCCGGCATGAACCAGTTCAAGGACGTTTTTCTGGGGCGTGAGCCGCGCGATTACAAGCGCGCCACCACCTCGCAGAAATGCGTCCGCGCCGGCGGCAAGCACAACGATCTCGAGAACGTCGGGCGCACCGCGCGCCACCACACGTTTTTCGAGATGCTCGGCAATTTCTCGTTCGGCGACTACTTCAAGGAAGAGGCGATCCGCTTCGCCTGGGAGCTGGTCGTCGACGTCTTCAAGCTGGAGGTGGACCGTCTCTGGTTCACCGTGTTCGAGGGCGACGGAAGCGTTCCGGCCGACGACGAGGCGGCCGCGCTCTGGGTGAAAGCGGGGGCACGTCCCGATCGCGTCCTGCGCTTCGGCAAGAAGGACAACTTCTGGTCCATGGGCGATACCGGCCCTTGCGGTCCCTGCTCGGAGATTCACTATTTCCGCGGCGAGGACATGTCGAAAAACGTCGCCGCTCTCGTCAATGGCGAGGGCGACGACACGATGGAGATCTGGAACCTCGTCTTCATGCAGTACGACCGCGGCGCCGATGGGACGCTCACGCTGTTGCCGGCGCCCTCGGTCGACACCGGCGCGGGGCTGGAGCGCTTCGCCAGCATCCTGCAGAACTGCGGGACGAACTACGACATCGACGTGTTCGAGCCGCTGATGGCGAGCATCGCTGAGATCAGCGGTTATGCGTATCGCGGCCTGATGGGCGACGATCTCGACACCGCCGTGCGCGTGCTGTGCGATCACGCCCGCGCGGCGGTCTTTCTCATCAGCGACGGGGTGATCCCCTCGAACGAAGGACGCGGCTACGTTTTGCGGCGGATCATCCGCCGCGGCATCCGCTTCGGCCGGAAGTTGCCGGCCGCAGTGCTTCTGTCCAAACTCGTCGACAGTGTCATCGAGTCGATGGGAGGGGCGTATCCGGAGCTGAAGGAGCGCCGAGAGGCCATCCTTCGCACGCTGCAGTCGGAAGAGGAGCGGTTCTCTCGCACGCTCACCACCGGCATGGAGCGCGTCGGGCAGGTCCTCGACGAGATCCGCGCCCGCGGCGAGCGCACCGTCGGTGGGGCCGAGCTGTTCCGGCTCTACGACACTTTCGGGATCCCGGTCGATCTGATCGGCGAGATGGCGGAGGAAGAGGGAGTCACGCTCGACCGGGAAGGTTTCGAGACGATGATGTCCGGCGCGCGGGCCAGGGCCAAGGCATCGTCCAAATTCCACTCCGCGACCGACGCGGCGACCTTCGCCCGGATTGCGGAGAGGGTCGGCCCGGTCGAGTTCGTCGGATATGATCAATATGTTGACGTTCCGTCCGTGGTGAAGGCCATCGTCATCGAGGGGGCCGACCAGGAGGTACTGCACCCGCGGCAGGAGGCGGAGGTCGTCCTCAGTCCGACGCCGTTCTACGCGGAGTCGGGTGGTCAGGTCGGCGACAGCGGCACTCTGGTTTGGGACGGCGGCCATGCCCGCGTTCTCGACACGCAGAAGCCTGCGAGCGAGCTGCCGGTCTCGCGGGTCCGCGTCGAAGAGGGGCATCTGCCGATCGGCGCCACCGTCCGCGCCTCCGTCCCGGTGCCGGCTCGGCTCGACACCACCGCCAACCACACCGCCACGCACCTGCTCCACAAGGCGCTGAAGGACATTCTCGGGCCCACCGTGCAGCAGGCCGGCTCGCTCGTGGCGCCGGACCGGCTGCGCTTCGACTACACCCATCACCAGCCGCTCACCGAGGAGCAGTTGCGGCTCGTCGAAGAGCAGGTCAACCAGAAGATCCGCGAAAACCTCGAGGTGAGCAAGCGAACGATGGCCATCGCCGAGGCTCGGTCGACCGGCGCGGTTTCGATGTTCGACGAGAAATACGGCGAGATCGTCCGGGTGGTGTCGGCGGGCGACTACTCACGCGAGTTCTGCGGCGGGTGCCACGTCAACCGCACCGGCGACATCGGCGTGTTCAAGATCGTCTCCGACCGTTCGCTCGCCGCAGGGGTGCGCCGCATGGAAGCGCTCACCGGCCGCGGCGCCATCGCCTACTTCCGGAAGCTCGAAGGAGCGGCGCACGAGATCCAGCAGCAGGCGAACGTCGGACTCGACGACCTCCCCGCCTACGTTCGCTCGCTGCAGGAGAAGCAGCGGCAACTCGAAAAAGAGATGAAGCAGCTGCGCATGAGGCTCGCCACCGGCGGCGAGAGCACACGGGGCGCCGGCTCTCAGCCGGTCGAAGAAGCGATCGACGTCGAGGGCATCAACCTGCTGGCGCGCCGCGTCGACGACGTCAGCGGCGGCGACCTGCGCAACCTCGCCGATACCTTCCGCTCCAAGATCAAGTCGGGCGTGGTCGTCCTGGGCAGCGTCACCGAGGGCAAGGTCACGCTGCTGATCGCCGTGACGAAGGACCTCATCGACCGCATTCCGGCGAACGCCCTCATCGCCAGACTCGCTCCGATCGTCGGGGGCAAGGGCGGTGGGAAGGCCGACCTGGCACAGGCGGGGGGAAAAGACGCCGACAAGCTCAATCAGGCCCTCCAGAGTGCTCCCGCGGCGCTGCGCGAGATGTTGAAGGGGGCCCGTGGCGAGTAGATACGGTTCGTCAGTTGCTCAGTTGTCTCCGCCCAA
>JADGOA010000061.1 GCA_017883215.1 Thermoanaerobaculia bacterium
GGGCGTGATTCAGATCTTCAACGTCGGCGCCGAGCGCATGCTGGGCTACACGGCCGCCGAAGTGATGGACAAGATCACCCCGGCCGACATTTCCGATCCCCAGGAAGTGATCGCGCGCGCCGTCGCGTTGAGCCTCGAGCTCGGAACGACGATCACGCCTGGCTTCGACGCCCTGGCCTTCAAGGCCTCACGCGGCATCGAAGACATTTACGAGTTGACCTACATCCGCAAGGATGGGAGCCGCTTCCCGGCAATCGTTTCGGTGACGGCGCTGCGCGACGACCAGGCGGCCATCATTGGCTATCTATTGATCGGCACCGACAACAGCGCGCGCAAGCACATAGAAGAAAAGCTGCGGTGGACCGAGGAAAGCTTCCGGCTGATGGTGGAGAGTGTCTCCGACTACGCGATTGTCATGCTTGATCCGGAAGGACACGTGGTGAGCTGGAATACGGGAGCGGAACGGATCAAGGGCTTCCACGCGGAAGAGATCGTCGGCCACCACTTCTCCCGGTTCTATCCGCGCGAAGAGGTCGAGGCTGGGAAGCCCCAACGCGAGCTGGACCTCGCCGCTGCCAGCGGACGACACGAGGATGAAAGCTGGCGCGTGCGCAAGGACGGGTCGACGTTCTGGGCCAACGTGGTTTTCACGGCCATTCGAGATCAAGCCGGCAGTCTGCGCGGCTTCGCCAAACTGACCCGGGACCTGACGGAGCGCAACAAGGTCGAAGCAGCCCTGACGGACGCCAAGGCCGCCGCGGAGAGAGCCAACCTGGCCAAGTCCGACTTCCTTTCCAGCATGAGCCATGAGCTTCGCTCTCCGCTCAATGCCATCCTCGGGTTCGCCCAGTTGATGGAGTCCGATTCGCCGCCCCCGACAGAATCGCAGAAAGAGAGCATCGACCAGATCCTGCACGCCGGCTGGTATCTGCTGGAGCTGATCAACGAGATCCTCGATCTGGCCATGATCGAGTCCGGGAAGCTTTCCATGTCCCTGGAACCGGTCTCGCTGGCCGAGGTGATGCTCGAATGCCAGTCGATGATCGAGCCACTGGCGCAGAGGCGGGGCATCCACATGACCTTCCCCAGGTTCGACATGCCTTACTCGGTCAAGGCCGATCGGACCCGCATCAAACAGGTTCTGATCAACCTTCTCTCCAACGCCATCAAGTACAACCAGGTGGGAGGATCCGTGGTCGTGGACTGCGGCGCAACCAGCACCCCGGGCATTGTTCGCGTCACGGTCACGGACACCGGCGCAGGATTGCCGCCGGAAAAGCTGGCGCAGCTCTTCCAGCCGTTCAACCGTCTTGGACTGGGGGGCAACGCCGAGGAAGGGACCGGCATCGGCCTCGTGGTCAGCAAGCGATTGGTCGAGCTGATGGAGGGCGTCATCGGTGTGGAGAGCACCGTAGGGGCGGGAAGCGTTTTCTGGGTAGAACTGCTCTCGACCGCGCCGCTTCCGCTCTCCGCTCGGGTTGAAACGACAGCAGTGGTCCAACCGGCGACACCGAACGGCGCGCGCATGCGGACGCTGCTCTACGTCGAGGACAATCCGGCGAACCTGAAGCTGGTCGAGAGGCTTGTCGCCCGCCGTCACGACCTGCGCCTGCTGAGCGCGGTCGATGGCAATCGCGGCGTCGAGCTTGCGCGCACCTGTCAACCGGACGTGATCCTGATGGACATCAACCTCCCCGGCATCAACGGGATCGAGGCCCTGAGAATCCTGGGCGAAGACAAGGCCACGGCGCACATTCCCGTCATTGCCCTCAGCGCCAACGCCATCCCGCGCGACATCCAGAAAGGGTTGGAGGCGGGTTTCTTCCGGTATCTCACGAAACCGATCAAGGTCAGCGAGTTCATGGACGCGCTCAACGGGGCCCTGGAGTTCGCCGAAGAAGATCATGCCCGGGTGCACTGAAGCTTTCCGCGCCAGGATCCTGATCGTCGATGATCAGGAGTGCAATGTCCGTCTGCTCGAATACGCACTTCGCCGCGGCGGCTATGTTGCGGTCGCTTCCACGACCGACCCCCTCGAGGTCTGTGCGCTTCACCGTCAGAATCACTACGACCTGATCATGCTCGATCTTCAGATGCCGCGCATGAACGGGTTCGAGGTGATGGAAGGCCTGGGCAAGCTCGACGGAGAGGACAGCGTCGCGGTTCTCATTCTTTCCGCTGATCCGTCTCAAATGGTGCGGGCGAAGGAAGCGGGCGCCAGAGACTTCCTCAGCAAGCCGTTCGTTCTGGCCGAGGTTCTACTGCGTGTCCGCCTCATGCTGGAGAAGACGGTGCCTGAAGATATCGAGGAGCCGGCACCGCTTCTGGCGACAGATCCCCACAAGCTGCGCGTATGAGCGCTGCGCGGGTGTGCCCCGCACTCGAAGCGGCGCGCATCCGCGACTTCAGCGGAAGGTCGAGCTAGTTCACCTCATCGTCGGCGCCGCCTAACGGCGCGTGGAATGTCCGCGCCGAGCTATAACTGAAGAACACCTTCGCGCTGTCCTCTGGAACGCTTCCCCGGACCTCAGGCTTCTTGAAGCGAGCGATGAGCCGCGCTCGATTCGCCTGCCGCGCTTCGAGCAGATGGAGAGGCGCTGCTACTCACCAAGTGTCCACGAAGTGTCCATTCGGTACGAAATCGCGCCTCGACTTGCGAGTCGACCAACTAATCACCGCAGCGATCCGTCGCCCGCTCAACGACTTACGCGGAGTGATTAGTCGCGCCACTTCAGCAGGGGAATCCGAAGTCTGATGCTCTGTCCAGTTGAGCTAAGGGCGCGCTGGGGCGAAAACGTCAACACATCAGGAACTATCAGCACGGTGTCATGGGATGGGGTACGCAACGGCCTCATCCCCATCTTTGAAAAAGCGCCGAGGCACTGGCCTCGCGGTCTGACTCGACAATCGTGCGTTCCGCGTCTCCGCTACGGCCATTCGGCAAGACGGCAGTATCTGCCTCACGCCACCGCTCGTCTCTGGCCGGTGACCTTCGAATAGACGTCCAGCAAGCGCTCCGCGATGACGTCGTGGCCGTAGCGACGGAGGGCCGCCTCGTGAAGCGTGTTCGGATCGAAACGGCGGTGCATCACCTGCTCCATCGCCGCCGCGAGACCCTCCCGATCGCCACGCGGTACGAGAATCCCTGTCTCTTCGCTCATGATCTCTTCCGGGCCGCCACAGCGCGTGGCGACGACCGGGATACCTGTTGAAAGCGCCTCCACCGCGACGACCCCGAACGTCTCGTAGTCGCTGGGCAGCACCAGAGCGTTCGCCGCCCACATCTGCTGCCTGACGCTCCAGCGCGGCAGTGCCCCCGTGAAGTGGATGTCCTGTTCCGCATCCAGCGCCCGCACGAGGCTGCTCAGATGCCTGGCTTCCTTGCCGCTGCCGGCGATGACCAGGCGGATGTCGCGATGCGCCAGCCTCAATCGCACGAACGCGCCGATCAGCAGGTCCATGCGCTTCGAAGCGTCCAGATCGCAGACCGCGAGAAACGTGAAGCGCCTGGATCTCCGCTGCCGCGGCACGTGAAAGAACTCCGTGTCGACGGTGTTCGGGACGACCTCGGCCACCGGCGTACCAGCGATCTCGTCGACAGCAGCTTTCAGCGCGCCACTCACGGCGATGACCGCGGAGGCATTGCGGTACACAGAGGCCGCGTACTCCCGCTGCTCGCCGTCGAGTTTTTGCGTCAGGATGGAGCTCGAGTGCTCCGTCACGACGTAAGGGCATCCGAAAACTTCGGCGCATTTCATCGCCGCGTATCCACCCCACAGCGCGGCATGCCCGTGGATCACGTCCGGCACTCCGTGCCCGTCCACGTATGACTGCAGCAGCTTCTGCGTCAGACGCGACCAGAGGAGCGATCCGCGCGTCGTCTGCGCAAATGTGCTCCAGCCTTTCATGCGCAACGTGGGAATGCCCCGTTCCGATTGAACGACGGTCTGGAAATGATTCGAGATGAGGCGGAGGAAATTGAATCGCCAGAGACTGCGGCGTTCCACGAAGGCCACGGCGGCGCGATGGCCTGCCCGGTCGAGCGCCACCGCCTGGTCCTGCACGTACGTCCCTCGCCACGGCTTGTCCGCGGTGCTGTACCACGTCGGCAGAATGACGATGTGCACGGCCTCTCCTCGGTTTTCTTGCGAGAGCAAATTCGGTATTCAGACCCGTGCGCCCGCATCCGTTCGCGATGCGGGCGCGCGATATCTTCGGTACGGACTTGTCAGATCGAGATCGTCCAGAGCGTAGTGCCGTCGCTGCCGATGGCGACGAGCGAACGCGTGGCCGTGCCTCCGCTCGTCGCAGCTGGAACGACTAGGACGAAGTAGGTCCCGCCGTTGAACGTGCCGCCCAGCGCAGCGCGGCCGGAGATCGTCTTCGTCCAAGCCACGGAGCCGGAGAAGGTCGAGATCGCCGTGAGCGTCGTGGTGACGCTTCCGTCCGTGGCCGTCGTCTCCGTGGCTGTGATCAGGTTGTTGCCGGGCAGCGCCAGACCGCGTGCACCTGCGGGCAGCGTCGCCGTCCACGCAGTTGCGCCGGTCGTGCTTACCGCGGTCACCGTGGTCGTGTACGCGCCATTGGTGCCGGTCGTCTTCGCGAGGTACACCGTGCCGTCGGAGCCGACGATCAGGTCGCCGCCGCCGAAGCCGCCGTCCATTTCCATCCCCGGAGGCGGCGCACCCTGCAGGCTCATTCCGTCATGCGCACTGGCGACTGCAGCGAACGTCAGGAGCGCGAGAGCTACGATCGAAACCCGTTTCATTGTCTTTCTCCTTTGGCATCGCGGGCCGTCCCCGCTTCGAATGACGTTTGGATGAGACAATCGCGGTGCCAGCCGCTCCTCGGGAGGAGAGGGATTTTCGCGAGTCAGAAGTACACCGCGTAGAGGGCGCAGATGACGCGCCCAGCGCCGAAATGACGCGATTCCAGAAGGGGCCACCCCTCGCCCTGCGGCGCCCAGCTTCAGCGTGCGTGAAATCGGAGGACGCCCGGACTTAGAGGCACGGGGCATGAGGCATGGGGCATCGGGGCATGCGCCGAACTCGTGCGGCATCTCGCACCCTCATGCCGCTCGTGCGGAAAATCACTCGACAGCAGCCACCCGATGAATATAATCGCGCGCCTTGCTGTTCCCCCCGACCGCAACGACGCCGTTGTAGCTCAGCTGGTAGAGCAGCTGATTCGTAATCAGCAGGTCACCGGTTCGAATCCGGTCAACGGCTCCATCCGCGAAGTTCTTCGAAGCCCCTGCCGCAGGGGCTTCGTGTTGTATTCCCGCTCCCCGGCGCTCCCACCCGTGTGCCGGCTCGCCCGCGTCGAACTCAAACGCGCATGGATATCGCGGTTGATACGAAATAATTGCCGCTCCTGGCGGTTTTCCGTACAATCGCCGGCT
The DNA here is from genome assembly GCA_017883215.1 of Thermoanaerobaculia bacterium. Classification (GTDB taxonomy): domain Bacteria; phylum Acidobacteriota; class Thermoanaerobaculia; order Gp7-AA8; family Gp7-AA8; genus JAJXWV01. The sequence continues at coordinate 5,402 of JADGOA010000061.1, forward strand.
CCCGGTCGTCGGGGCCGAGACATTCTTTAACAATCTGCTAGCTCCTTGAATCTCGCACGAGTCGGGATTCCGCTAGGCCAGAAGGAGGATTCATGAGGACGTACGAAGTCCTGTTCATCCTTTCTCCGCAAGTACCGGAGGAAGAGGCGAAGACGCTTGTCGACGAGTTCAAGCGCATCGCCGAAACGACAGGTGCCACGCTCAAAAACGAAGAGCCGTGGGGCCGTCGCCGCCTCGCATACCCCATCCACAAATCGAACGAAGGTCTCTACCACCTCTTCGTCTTCGAAAGCGCGAGCTCGCTCGCCGAGCTCGACCGCCGTATGAAGAACTCGGATCGCGTCCTGCGTCACATCATCGTCCGCACCGACGAGGACCAGAAGCGCGCCGACAAGCTCGCCAAGCGCAATCCGAAGAAGGAGCGCGTCCGTCCGCTGCCTGCGGGAGTGACCCCGGCTGCTGTGGAAGCGGCTCCGGAACCGGCCGCCCCGGCCGACGAGACGCCGCTGGCGTAAGGAGAGGAGAAAATCATGGCAACGACGATGGGTGGTCCTCGCAGATCGAGTGAAGGACGCGGCGGCCCCGGTGGCGGCCAGCAGGGTGGCAAGAAGAAGTTCTTCTACCGCCGCAAACGCGTCTGCAAGTTCTGCGTCGAGAAGATCGAGTACATCGACTTCAAAGACGTGAAAATGCTCCAGCAGTTCATTCCGGAGCGGGGGAAGATCCTTCCGCGCCGCATCTCCGGCACCTGCGCGCTGCACCAGCGCAAACTGCAGAACGCCATCAAGCGGGCCCGCATCGTGGCCCTTCTGCCGTTCACTGCCGATTGATTCGATGATCGCAACCTCATCGCTGCAGCAGGATCCGGTGACCATTCCGGTGCGGCCTTTCGGGCCGGTGGTCCGGAGTGTGGCCGGATACGGCCTGCTGCTGGCGTTGATGTTCATCTCGCCGCTGTTCGTATTCGTTCCCGCGGCGATCTTCCACTGCGGCATCCGCCACCGCCGCTGGGCGACGGTAGGCGCGCTGGCGATCGGGACGGCCCTGGCCGGCCTGCTCGCTCTGCAGACCGGGCGTGGCCCGGCCGCAGGGACCGATGCCCTGATGGGCTACTCGTACCTGGCCGCGCTCGTGCTGGCTGTGGCCATCCCGGCGCTGCTGGTGCTGCCGATGGTCGAGCGCAGCGAAGCGTTCGGCCGTGTCCTCGTCACCGCGCTCCTGGCCAGCCTGGTCGGTCTGGCGGTGACGGAGCTCGGAACGCAGCTCATCACCGGCATCTCACCGTATCGCGAGCAGGTCGTTCGCGCGCACCAGACAGCGGCGAAGTTCGTGACCACGTACAAGGAGGCAGGAATGCCTTCGGACGCCGTGGGGACGCTGGGCCGTTGGATGGACGTCGGCATCTCCTGTCTTCCTGGATTCTTTCTGATCGACGTCGCGCTCGTCTTCGTCCTGAGCCTGGTCATGTTCGGCAGGGTGAAGGCATGGCGGCAGTTCGTCACCACACGCGAGGCCGCCGGAGCGGCGACCACCACGCCGTATCTGTTCCGCAACCTCTCGCTTCCGGAGTGGCTGCTGTTCGCGTTCGTGATCGGCGGCATGACGCCGCTGGCCACCGGAATCCTGCAGAAGGTGGCCGCCAACGTACTGGCCATCGTGGTTTTCTTGTATCTGCTCCAGGGGCTGGCCATCTTCCGCTCGTTGCTCGTCGCCGTCGGCGCGGGCTTCATGGGGGTGATGTTCGGTTACCTGGTGCTCGCATTTCTAACGATCACCGGCATTGCTCCGCTGCTGCTGAGCATCGCCGGTCTGTTCGACTCATTTTTCGATTTTCGACACTTCAGACGAAAGGATCACTCCGATGAAAGTCATCCTCACTGACGAGATCCGCGGGCTCGGTACGCGCGGCGACATCGTCACCGTCAAGGGCGGTTACGCGCGGAATTTCCTGATCCCGAAGAACCTCGCACGCGAGGCGACGGCCGGGAATCTCAAGGCCATCGAGCAGGAGAAGAAGAAGTGGGCTCTGCTCGCCCAGCAGGAGAAGGAAGTTGCGCAGAAGGCTGCAGCCAGCGTCAAGGGCGTGAAGGTCACGATCCGGAAACGCACCGGCGAGTCCGGTCAGCTCTTCGGCTCGGTCACTGCCAACGAGATCGCCGACGCCCTGGAAGCCAAAGGCGTGCAGGTCGAGAAACGCCGCATCGAGCTCGATCATCCGATCAAGACTCTCGGCGTTCACGACGTCGAGGTGCGCCTGCACCGCGATGTCACCGCTCAGATCCAGGTCGAGGTCGTTCCCCTCGGCGTGGAAAAGATCGAGGAGCCTCCGGCCCCCCCAACACCCGCCGAGAAGTAATCAGACGATTCGCCACGTGACGAAACGCGCCGCCTTCGGGCGGCGCTTTTCGTGGGCACACTGGGGCAGACCGCGGACCGCGGACCGCAGTCGGTCGCACAACCGGCGCCTGCCTACTGCGGTCTGCGGTCCGCCGTCCGCCGTCCGCCGTCTGTCCCGAATCACTGCTATCCTCGCCCCATCATGAGTGACGAGAAGTTCGTCGACGATCCGCCGGCGGGAGCCGATGCGTGGCGTGAGGTCTGGCAGGAGGACCGGCGCTATCGCGCCAGGCCCTCGCGGCAGGAGGCGTTCCTCCGGGTGGCGCGGCGCATCACGCGACGGGCGCTCGAGGCCGACGCCGAGCGGCAGAAGGATTTCAACGTCGTTCTCCTCGACATCCTGACGGATCTCCGTGGCGAGATCGAGGCCGTGCGCAATGACCTGAAGCGTGATCTCGCCGCCGTGCAGCTGGACGTTCGCGGTGCCGACGAGGCCCTGGCATCGGAGCTTGCGCGCGTGCGCGAGCTCATTCCCGTGGCCTCGAAGCGGAGCGATGCGCTCGTCGCTGCTCTCGACCAGAAGATCGAAACCGTGGCCGTGCGCATCCGCGATCTCTCGAATCCCGTCATTGCCGCGTCGGGCGCGGCGAGCCGCCCGGCGGACTTCACCTACCGCCGCCTGGAAGACGGTCTGCGCGGCAGTGAAGCGGAAGTCACTGTCTCGGTCGCCGATTACGTCGCGCGCGCCAGCGATCATCAGCCCCTCTTCGACGTCGGCTGCGGCCGCGGCGAGCTGCTCACCGCCTGCAAAGCGGCGGGGATCACAGCGCGAGGGTGCGACACCAACGAACGCTCCGTGGCCGATCTGCGCCAGCTCGGATTCGACGTCACTCTGGCCGGAATCCCGGAGTGCTTCGAGGACGTCGGTGACGCGTCGCTCGGCTCGCTCGCCGCACTGCACGTCGTCGAGCACATTCCCGTCGATCTGCTGTTCGCGCTCTTCACCGAAGCCGAACGCGTGCTCCGCAGCGGCGGACTTCTGATCATCGAGACACCGAATGCCGAGTCGATGCTGGTCACGGCCACGGAGTTCTGGCGCGATCCGACGCACCTCGCCCCACGTCACCCCGCCGCGCTCGTTCTGCTGGGGCGCGAGCACGGATTCGATGTGGACGAAGTCCGACCGGTTCACCCGTTCCCCGAGGGAACGCGCATCGCCACCGCTCCGAACGACCCACCCGAGCTCCGGCGCGTCATCGAAGCGATCAACGAACGCCTGTTCGCGCCACAGGACCTGCGGCTGATTCTGCGGAAGCGATAGTTGATTTCACCACAGAGGCACAGAGGGCGCAGAGAAGAGAATGAACGATAGACGCGGAAGAATGAACGAAGAACGACAGCGTCGTCTCGCCGTTCACTCTTCATCGTTCATCTTTCACGATTGACCCGTTGTTACCTCAGTGTTCTCTGTGCCTCTGTGGTGGAAAACGTCGCTGATCACTCGCTCCCGTAATGGTGTGGCGTCACGTCGATCACGGCGTTGCCCGGTGGCGTGGGGGGGACGCGGTGCGGGATCATTCCGATGAGCAGACCGGAAACCAGTCCGGCGATGTGTGCGACGTTGTCGATGTTCTTGACCGAGAAGCCGAGGACGATGTTCACGCCCGCCCAGAAGACGAGTTGGGAGAGGAGCGAGCGGGTCCACGGTTGCTTGCTCCATTCCGGATGGCGCTTGATGGAGAAGATGAATGCGCCGAGGATGCCGAGGATGGCGCCGCTGGCCCCGACGGAAGGACCGTGCATCCAGAGCGAGCTCGCCACCGAGGCGATGATGCCGGTGACGAAGTAGGTCAGCGTGAAGCGTAGCGATCCGAACATCACCTCGTACAGCGTGCCGAGCTGATACAGAGCCCAGGAGTTGGCGGCCCAGTGCAGGATGTTGGCGTGCAGGAACATCGCCGCCACGGCGCGCCAGTACTCCCCGTAGCCGAGCATCCCCGGCACGATGGCGCCCATCCGGATGAGCATCTCGTCGTTGTCGACGGCGCCGTTCGTCCACTCCAGAACGAAGACGGCGAAGATCAGGACCAGCAGGGTGCCGGTGACCGGCGCGCGAGAGAAACGGAAGAGGCGCATGGTTTCCTTTACTCCAGAAGCGCCGACACACGCCGCATGAGCAGGTGCGCGAGGCGCGGGAAGAACTCCTTGAAACGTATGAAGAGCGCCGCGGTGAACGGCACGATGCGGCGGTCGGTGCCGCCTTCTGCCGCGCGGCAGATCGCGCGTGCCACTCGCTCGGGCGGCATCGCCAGAATGAGGCGCGACGCCTTCGGCATCTTGCCATGTTCCGCCGTGACGAAGAAGTCGGTTTTCGTCGTTGCCGGCGCGACGAGCGAAACCTCCACGCCGCGGCCGATCACTTCGTCGCGCAGCGCTTCGGTGAAGCCGGCCAGGGCGAACTTCGTCGCACAGTAGCCGCCCATCCGCGCGAAGCCCATCGCTCCGGCGATCGATCCGACATTCACGATCACGCCGCTGTGGCGGGCGAGCATCTGGGGCAGAACCGCCTGCGTGCACCAGACCGCGCCGAAGTAATTCGTCTGCATCATCGATTGGAGATCGTCAGGATGAGCGTCTTCGACGGAATCGAAGATGGCGAACCCTGCGACGTTGACCAGTACATCAACCATACCAGCCTCGGCGATGAGCCGGGCACAGTCGGCGCGCCGGGTGACGTCAGCGGCGATCGGTATGCAAACGACGCCAAACCGGCGGCAGGCAGCGGCGACCTCATCCAGCGCTTCGCGTCGCCGCGCAGCGATCACCAGTCTGGCGCCGAGCCGAGCCATTTCGATCGCCGTCGCCGCCCCGATCCCGGAGGAGGCTCCGGTCACGAGCACGTTTTTTCCCTTGATGTGCATCGATTTTCCGAGGAAATCCTGAGTCCTGAGTTCTGAGTCCTGAGTGGCAAATCCGGCGTAACTCAGGACTCAGGACTCAGCACTCAGGACTGCTTTCCGTGGCAGGTTTATAGCATTGACTTGCTCTTTCAGCGGCACCTATACTCGATCGACCTCGTTCCCTCGCCCGCGGGGCTGCGGCACGTCCAACCCAGGAGGCCTCAATGCCGTTCGAGGAAGTAAAGAAGATCTGGATGAACGGGAAGCTCGTCGACTTCGCGGATGCGAAGGTGCACGTACTGACGCACGGGCTTCACTATGGATCCGGACTCTTCGAAGGGATCCGATCGTACGTTACGAAGGATCGGGGTCCCGCCATTTTCCGGCTCGACGAACACACGCGCCGGCTGTTCGACAGTTGCAAGATCTATCGCATGGAGATCCCGTTCTCGTTCGAAGAGATCCGGCAGGCCTGCATCGAAACGGTCTCCGCCAACGAATTCGAAGATTGTTACCTTCGCCCCCTCGTCTATCGCGGATTTCATTCACTCGGAGTATTCCCGGCCGCCTGCCCGGTGGACGTCGTCATCGCCGCCTGGCACTGGGGCAAATACCTCGGCCCCGAAGCGCTGGAACAGGGAGTCGACGTCTGCATCTCGTCATGGAATCGCATGGCCCCGAACACGTTCCCGGCGCTGGCCAAGGCCACCGGCAACTACATGAACTCGATCCTCATCCGCCAGGAAGCGGCCATCGACGGCTACTCGGAAGGGATCGCGCTCGACGTGAACGGCTATGTCAGCGAGGGCTCGGGCGAGAACGTGTTCATGGTGCGCGACGACAAGATCTACACGCCGCCCATCGGCGCGTCGATTCTGAGCGGCATCACGCGCGACTGCGTCATCCGCCTGGCCCGCGACTTCGGTTACGAAGTCACCGAGACGCTGATCCCGCGCGAAGCGCTCTACGTGGCCGACGAAGTGTTCTTCACCGGAACGGCCGCGGAAGTCACGCCGATTCGCAGCATCGACAAGATCACGATCGGCAAGGGCCGCCGTGGCCCGGTCACGGGGCGGATTCAGAAAGAGTTCTTCGCGTACATCGCCGGAGAGATCTCCGATCGGTACGGCTGGCTCACGCCTGTGTACGCCGAGCGCGCCGCGCGTAAGAAGCCGACGCTGGTGGCCAGGTAGTCTGCAATTCACCGCATTCGGAAAACGGCGGCCAATCGGCCGCCGTTTTTTTAGTCCTGAGTCCTGAGTCCTGAGCGCCGACTTTGAACCTGACCCTTGAGTTCGTGGGGGTCGGGGCTCGGGGGTCGGGGGTCGGGGGTCGGACGCAAGAACGGTCGATCTGGCGCCTGACCCCCGACCCCTCCTCTCAGGACTCAGGACTCAGGACTCAGGACTCAAATCTGCCCCTTCTGGCGCATCGAGCAGAACGAGGTCGCGCCGACGACGAGGTGGTCGGTCAATTCGATGTCGACGAGGCGGAGCGAGTCGCGCAGCTTGCGGGTGAAGACGAGGTCCTCGGCCGAGGGGTTGGGGTTGCCGGAAGGATGATTGTGAAAGAGGACGACGGCGACGGCGTTCTCCTCGAGGGCAAAGCGGATGATGTCGCGCGTCGAGACGAGCGCGCTGTTGATCGTGCCGACGAAGATGTCACGCTGGTGGAGGAGCCGGTGCCGCGAATCGAGGAAGAACGCGCCGAGGTGTTCCTGGCGATGGTGTGAATGGGTGCGGACAAGCATGGCGCCGGCTCGTTCGCCGTCGAAGGGCTGCGGCTCGGCGCGCTCGATGGCGGCGATGCGGCGGGAGAGATCGAAGGCGGCGGCGATGCGGGCGGCCTTGGCCAGGCCGACGCCGCGGAGGCGCGCGATGTGGCGGACGTCGCGGCGGCCGAGATCGGCGACCCCTTCGCGCAACAGCTCGCGGGCGAGTTGGATGGCGTTCTTGCCGCGCGTGCCGGAGCCGAGAAGGATGGCCAGGAGCTCGGCATCGGAGAGGGTTGCCGCGCCGTGCTCGAGGAGCCGTTCGCGGGGGCGGTCGTCGCGCGGAAGATCGGCGATCAGGTCAGTCATAGGTAGTGGGCAGTAGAACCGGGAGAGTCCGGATGCGGCGGCACTTCCTGTGTACTGCGCACTGCCCACCGCGCACTGGGCACGTCATCTCCCCTCCATGATTGCGTCGACGATCGGCGGGGTGGCGTCGGCGGCGGTCGCGGTGACGGCGAAGTGACAGGCGGTGCTGATGCTGCTGGCTTCGGGATTGATCTCGATCGAGAGGCCCCTCGCCAGCGCGACCAGACCGGCGGCTGGGTAGACGACACCGGAGGTGCCGATGACGAGGAGGAGGTCGGCCGCCGCGATGGCCGCACCGGCGCGCTCCATGGCACCAGCCGGCAGGGTCTCGCCGAACCAGACGATGTCGGGCCGCAACAGCGCTCCGCAGGTGCATCGCGGCGGAATCTCGTCGAATGGCTCGCGTGCCTGGATCGTTTTCCGCTCGCGGGCGCAGCGGGCGCGAAAGATGTTCCCGTGCAGCTCGACGATGTCGCGCGACCCGGCGCGTTCGTGCAGGCCGTCGACGTTCTGGGTCACCACGAGCGGATCCGGCAGCCGGGCGATGGCGCGATGCGCGGCGTTCGGCTGGGCCTCGCGAATCAGGCCGCGGCGCCACTCGTACCACTCCCAGACGAGCTTCGGATCGCGTGCGAACGCGGCCGGCGTGGCGAGGTCCTCCGCGCGAAAGTTGCGCCACAGTCCGCCGGAGCCGCGGAAGGTCGGGATTCCGCTCTCCGCCGAGACGCCGGCGCCGGTGAAGACGACGACCGATTGCGGTCGCCTGTTGCGAATCGCGGCAATGGCATCGTGGACTTCGCTCATGGACGGAGAGCTTACGGCGGCAGGGCGGCAGGGAGGCGGAATTCTACGGATGCGGGAGATCCGGGAATGCCGAGGTGCCCAAAGACGTGGGCAG
>JADGOA010000062.1 GCA_017883215.1 Thermoanaerobaculia bacterium
CCCCGCAATCCCTGGTTCTCCATGGTTGGCGGGGGATTCCTCGCCGCGCTCCACCCCTCCGGGGTTCCGCCGGCTCGGAATGACAGTGTCATTTCCGCTTCACCGGCGCCCCGCGCCGTTCGCCTCTCAGGATGAGCGGCACGTTCCAGCAGCTACTTCCGCTCGACGTTCGTGCCGCCGCTGTTCATCGAAAGGAATGCGTCGGACTTCAGGTACTCCAGGGCATTGGCGTCGTTCTTCAGATACGCGTCCCAGAATGCGATCGTGGTGAGCTGGATGCTGCCGAGGACGCGGCGGCTGCTCTGCACACCGGAGATTCCGCGGCCGGTCGACGAAGGCGCCTGCATGGCCACCGGATTACCCCACGCATCGGTCTGCGGCCGCGAGTTGCGCATCACCTCGGCATCGCTGATCGCGCCGCCGTTGCCTGCGAACGTGCTGTGCCGCGCTCCGGCGAAGCTGATGAAGTACTTGTCTCCCGCCGGGCTGTACGCAAACGGATCGTGCCGCCACTTCGGGTCTCCGTTTTCGCCGAGACCGCGATCGGCCGACCCGGTCATGAACATCATCGGTATCTTCACGCCGCGCCACGACTCGGGCGTAAGGCCGAAAACGTCGCTCACACCCTGCGGCGAGACGGCCAGGGCGGCGCGGATGCGCGGATCCGCCGGATGCAGCTGCGGGGTGGTCTTGAAACTGGTCATCCCGGAAAGAAGCATCGTCGTGAACGCACCGTACGAATCGCCTCCGACGCCGATCCGGGCGCGGTCGATTTTCCCGGCCAGCTCCGGATATTTCTGTTCCAGCTGGTCGATGGAATCGAGGATCAACGTGATATCCCGCGTGCGGTTCTGCCAGTCGGCCGGCGTCTGCGCCTGCCACAACGACTCCGGCGCCGCCTGCTGAGGAACGTTCCTCACTTCGACGCCGGACGTCCTTGCCGATCGGCCTTCACGGCGGCCTCGTTCCTCTCCCTGTGCTCCCGTCGGGCGGGTCAAAGGTTCCCGCACCGTTCCGGCGTCGTGGTGGGACGGCTTGATGCAGATGTAGCCGTGACCTACCCAATACTCGGTCAGCGACACGTATGCGTCTTTCGACGAACCATACGCGTGGGAGAACACGATCACTGGATAAGGACCGCCGCGCGTCGGGTATTCAATGGTCATGACCACGTCGCGGTTGCGCTGGGCGTCGTGGATGCGCGCCTCAGGAATCACACCCGCCGCGTACGGCGACTCTCCCGGAAAATACTTCCCGCCCCCCATCGACGTCACCTCGACGCCGCGGCCGGGCTGCTGCTGTGCCGGAGCGCTCGAGCAAGCCGCCATCACTGCAAGGGCGAGAATGGTCAGCACGCTGCGAATCCCGCCGGAAACCGTCCGGTCGAAGGACATCGGATCCCACATAAGAAAAACCTCCGTTCCGCCTCAAACGCGAAAATCAGTCAGCTTCTAATGGTAAGCGAGCAGCGAGCAGGCGGCGGCCCTACTTGGCGGTGATCGGTTCCCTGCCTGCTACCGGTTCCCGCTGGCCCGCGGGGAAATCCGCTGCTGGATACGAACCGAGGACGCGAACGGTTTCGCACATCTCCTCGAGGTGGGCGATGGCGCGGCGGAGCACAGCGTCACTCGTACTGCCGGCGACGTCGACATAGAACGAGTACTCCCACGGGCTACCTTCAATGGGACGGGACTCGATCTTGGACATGTCGATGTCGCGCAGCGCAAAGGCCGCAAGAGCGCGGAATAGCGCCCCCGGACGGTTGAGAGTCCGGAACAACAGCGTCGTCTTCATTGCGCCCTCGCTGTGCCGCTGCGCAGACCCGGCCGGCTCCAGCAGCAGGAATCGCGTGTAGTTCTGGTGGTGGTCTTCGATGCCGCTGGCGAGGATCTCTGCGCCATACAGCTCGGACGCGGTGGCTCCGGCGATCGCGGCGTCGCTTTTCACGCCTCGCTCCATGATCGATTTGACGCTTCCGGCGGTGTCGTAGGCCGCCGCCGCTTCGAACGAATGCTGCGCCAGATATCGCTGGCACTGCGCCAGAGCGACGGGATGAGAGGAGACGGTACGGACGTCATCGAGACATGCGCCCGGTATGCCGATGAGGCACAGCTCGATCCGCACGTAAGTCTCCCCGCCGATCGAAAGACCGCGTTCGGCGAGCAGCTCGTAATTTCGCAACACGGATCCGGCGAGGCTGTTCTCGATCGGCACCACGGCGCAGCTCGCCTGGTGCGAAACGACGGCATCGAAGACGTCGTCGAACGTCCGGCACGGCAACACGTCCGAGTCGTTGCCGAGCAGTTGTCGGGCGGCCTGCTCGCTGAAGGCGCCGCGCTCGCCCTGGAACGCCGCAATCGATTGCATGCGGGTATTGTCGCGCGGCTGGCCGCGGATGCGTAGTGACGCTCAGCAGCGCGCCCGCGATCCCGATGGGCGGAAGGAACGACGAGAGCTGCGGGCGCTACTGCGCGTCCCTACAGTGCATCACCGCTTCGCCCTGCCCTCTGACGGTTACCGCGGCCGAGCCGCCCAAGTACAATGCCAGGCCATGTCGACCCGCGTCATCGAGATCACGCCCGGTCTCCGCTTCGGGGGCAGTGAGGCGCCGCTGTTCATCGCCGGCCCTTGCGTCATCGAATCGCGCGAGCACGTCCTGAGCATGGCCCGCATACTCGCGAAAATGCGCGACGAGCTGAAGATCAACCTCGTCTTCAAATCGTCGTTCGACAAAGCGAACCGCACGTCCGTCGAGTCCTTCCGCGGCCCGGGACTGAAGAAAGGTCTCGAGCTCCTGCGCGAAGTGAAGGACGAAACGGGGCTGCCGCTGCTCTCCGACATCCACGAATGGCAGCAGGCGGAGGAGGCCGGCAGAGTTCTGGACGTCATCCAGATCCCGGCCTTTCTCTGCCGCCAGACCGACCTCGTCGCCGCCGCGGCGCGGACCGGAAAAGCAGTCGGCGTGAAGAAGGGGCAATTCCTCTCGCCCGAGGAAGTGAAGAACATTCTCGACAAGGGACGTGAGGTCGGGAACGAGAAGGTGTTCATCACCGAGCGCGGCTCGTCGTTCGGCTATCAGAACCTCGTGGTCGACATGCGCTCCTTTCCGATCGTCCGCGGCTTCGGCGCGCCGGTGGTGTACGACATCACCCATTCGATGCAGCGGCCCGGCGGAGAAGGCAAGCAGACCGGCGGCACACCGCAGTTCGCGCGGCCGCTGGCACGCGCGGCGGCGGCGGCGGGAGCCGACGGGTTTTTCATGGAAGTGCACGACAACCCGCCCGAGGCGTTGTCCGATCGCACCACGCAACTCCGGCCGGAGGCGGCGCGCGCGATCATCGAGGACATCCTGGCAATCCGTCAGGCGCTGGCGGGACGAGGTGACTGATGTCTACCGATTCCGTTCTCGCCGCTCTCCTCGATGCGATGCGCGTGCGCATCACGCGCACCTTTCCGGACCAGATCCGCACTGCCCTCTCGAAGCTGAGCGACGAGCAGATCTGGTGGCGTCCGAACGAGAAGTCCAACTCGGTCGGCAATCTCGTCCTGCACATCACAGGCTCACTCAACCATTACCTCAACCGCCAGCTCGGCGGAATGGCGTTCGAGCGCGACAGGGACGGCGAGTTCGCCGAGCGGACGACGATCCCGCGCCACGAGCTGATGGCGCGTTTCGACGAGATGGTGGCTAACGCCGAGAAGACCCTCGCGGCGATGACTGCCGCGCGCCTCGGCGACGCCTCCCCTGAACCGCGCATGAACAAGATCGTCGCCCAGGACATCCTCGGCATTCTCGCCCACGTCTCCACTCACGCCGGTCAGATCCTCTGGATCACCAAGATGCTCGAGGAGGGTGCGCTCGACGAGGTGTGGATGCTCACGCATCGCCAGACCGTCTGGCCTCCGAAACCGGGAGCGTAGCCGATGAGGAGAATGTGGACTGTCGTCGCGCTCCTCCTCACGGTGATCTTCGTCGCGACGTTCCTCGATCGTTTCGTACTGATACGCCTGCTAGCCTCACGAATCGGCCTCTCTCTGACGTTCGCGATCGTCGAGGCGGTGGCCGTGGTTGGGGCGGGCGCGCTGGTGCGACGGTTTCGCCGCGACAGCGCCGTCAACTTCGTCGTCGGATATCCGATTCTCGGCACGGTCTGTTTTCTCGTGGGACTGCTTCGCGTCTCGGCGGCGACGATGCTGCCGGTCGTATTGCTGTTTGCAGTCGCCGGCGGCTATGCGATCTACCGGCATTACGTCGGGGGGGCGGAGGTCGGAGGTCGGGGGTCGGAGGATGCAGCCATTCCGCGCCCGACCACCGAGCACCAACCCCCGACCTCCAAACGACTGCTCGACGCCTTCTCGCTCATCGCCATCGCGGTCGTGCTCATCTCTGGATTCGTGGCGGCACAGGCTCCGCCGGCCAGCCTCGACGAGCTCGCCTATCACCTCGCCATCCCTCACACCTGGGTGACGGAAGGGCGCGCCATCGACCTGCCGCTCATCTCGCAGTCGTACTTCCCGCTCGGAATTGAATCGGCGGACCTGCCGCTTGTCGGCTTGCTCGGCCCGTTTGGCGGAGGAACGGCTTCGCACTTCCTGCACCTGCTCGCAGCCCTGGCGACGATCGTCGTCGTGTATCGAGCGACGGATCGCAATCTGCTGCTCACGGCCGCGATCATCACCACGCCGGCGCTCGCACTCACGGCCGGGTGGTCGCTGGTCGACTGGCCGCTCCTAGGAATCTTCGTCGTCCTGGCGGACGCGCTGCGCCGCGATGAGGACGGACCGACGATCGCAGCCGCCATCGCCGCCGGCCTGCTGACGAAGTACACGTTCGTCCCGTTCGCGATCGTGATGCTGATCGTCGCCCGCCGCGTCCGCGGCGTGTGGCCGGGCATCGCCGCCGGATCCGTATTCTTCATTCGCAATCTGGTTCTCACCGGCAATCCCGTCGCTCCGTTCTTTTCCGCGAATGCGCCTCGCGTAACGGAATACCGGGCGCTCGTCCTGGCCTCGTACATTTTCGACGGGCGCTTCATCGACGAGAGCCTCGGCGCGTCGCTGTTATCGGCTGCGGTATTCACGGCCGGCGGAATCGGTCTTGCTGCCCTCGCGGTCGCTGTGGTCCTGTTCGTCCTCGCCCCCTCGGCGCGCATCCTCGTGCCGTTCTTCTCGATCGCAGCCACGCGCGCTGCCGATGCGGTCGCCGGAAGCCGGCTGCTGAGGGTGGCGCTGGTCATTGCGGTCGCCGCGCAGTTGATGCTCGTCGGCTACTTCACCGATCGAACGCAGCTCTTCTCGACGATGTCGGGCAAGTGGTCGGACGACGAGTACCTCGCCAACGCGCGTTCGACGTACCCGGGAGTCGCCTGGGTGAACACGGTCCTTCCCGCGGCTTCGCGAACACTCGTGGTAGGAGTGAACGAGACCTACTGGTTTTCGCATCCGGTGCGCGGCGGAGGCAACTTCGACGGACCGCGCGTCTCGTCATACCTCGAGGTTCCGACCCCGGAGGCGCTTCGCGCGCGCCTCGCGCACGATGGCATCACGCATGTGGCGGTATTCGCCGCCGCGCCGCCGACCGCAGTCGCGCAGAAAGTGGCCGAGCGCCAGACGCAGCTGACGAAATCCGCACAGCGCAGCCTCGCCCAGATGCTCGACCGCTATGCCTCGAACGTGAGCGCGCACCCGAGCGTCACGTTGTTCACGCTGAAGTGATGACACGTCAGTTGATCGCGTCGCTCCAAAACAAAAAGGACAGGCGCGAACGCCTGTCCTTTCGAATCGAAGCCTTCGTGAGTTAGACCGCGACTGCTTCGCCGATTCCCGCAGCGGCGCGCAGGGTCTCGACCTTGTCGATCGCTTCCCAGGTGAACTCCGGCTCCGTGCGGCCGAAGTGGCCGTACGCCGCAGTCTTCTTGAAGATCGGCCGGCGGAGGTTCAGCGACTCCATGATGCCACGTGGGGTCAGCTTGAAGTTCTCGCGCACCAGCTCGACGATCTTGCCCGGCTCGATCCTGCCGGTGCCGAAGGTGTCGACGTAAATCGACACCGGATCCGCAACACCGATGGCATACGCCAGCTGCACTTCCACTTCATCGGCCAGCCCGGAGGCGACGATGTTCTTGGCGATGTAGCGCGCCATGTAGCAGGCCGAGCGGTCGACCTTCGTGGGGTCTTTCCCCGAGAACGCGCCGCCACCGTGCCGTCCCTTGCCACCGTAGGTGTCGACGATGATCTTCCGTCCGGTCAGGCCGGTGTCGCCCTGCGGGCCACCGATGACGAAGCGCCCGGTCGGGTTGATGTGGAAGATCGTGTCCTTGTCGAGGAGCTCTTCGGGAACCACCGGCTTGATGATTTTGTCGATGATCGCGTCGCGCAGGTCGCGGTTGCTCACCGACGGCGAGTGCTGGGTGGAGATGACCACCGTGTTCACGCGAACCGGGCGCTTTCCCTCGTACTCGATCGTCACCTGTGACTTGCCGTCCGGGCGGAGAAAATCGAGGTCGTTCGCCTTGCGCACTTCGGCGAGCCGGCGCACGAGCTTGTGCGCGAGGATGATCGGCATCGGCATCAGCTCCGCCGTCTCGCGTGAGGCGTAGCCGAACATGAGTCCCTGGTCGCCGGCGCCGCCCGTGTCGACGCCCTGGGCGATGTCGGGCGACTGCGGGTCGACCGAGGAGATGACCGCGCAGGTATCGCTGTCGAAGCCATACTTCGCGCGGGTGTAACCGATCTCGCGGATGGTGTTGCGGACGATCGACGGAAAGTCGACGTAAGTCTTCGTCGTGATCTCTCCCGAGATCATGGCGAGACCGGTGGTGACGAGCGTTTCGCAGGCCACGCGTCCGAGAGGATCCTCAGCCAGGACGGCGTCGAGGATCGCGTCGGAGATCTGATCCGCAATCTTGTCGGGATGCCCCTCGGTCACTGATTCCGAGGTGAAAAGGGTTCTGAGATTCGCCATGTAGGTTCTGCTCCTGTGCAACGGACCGTATAAACCGACGCATGGTAGCAACCGTGTTGAGATGGGTCAATGTGGACTCAGTTGCTCAGTTCGGTCTCCGTCATCCCGAGCCGGTTAACCTCGCGTGCGCCGGTGGAGCGGAAATGACCCGTTGTGCCGTAGGGGCGCACGGCAGTGCGCCCGCTCTCCCGTTGAGAGCTGCGGGCGCGCTGCTGCGCGCCCCTACAGGATGGCAGGCTTGGCTCGTGTCATCAGAACCGAGTCCGGTGACTTCGCCCACCTCGTGACCTCGCAACCCCGCAACCTCGTGACCCGGTGACAACCGACCCGGTGACACCTTTCAGTTGCCTCCCGCCGCACGACCCGTACAATGTGCCGTCGCCGACCCATCCAACGCTCCTCATGCGCCGCCTTTCGATCTACGTCTTTCTCGCGAACATCCTTCTGTTCACGCTCCTGCGCGTGACGTTCTTTCTCGTCTTCCGCCGTACGGCCGGCGTGCTCGATCCTCACGAGGTGGCGCGCGCGTTCTACCTCGGCCTCAAGTTCGACGCGCGGCTGGCGGCCATCCTCGTCTTTCCCCTGCTGTTCCTCCGCAGATACGTCACCGCGTACATCGTCGCCATCGAGGTGTTCGCCCTGGCCCTCTACGCGGCCGACTTCGGAACCTACGCCTACATCCACCAGCGCCTCAACGCCGGGGTCCTGGAGTTTCTCCGCAATCCGCTGATCTCTCTGCACATGATCTGGGAGTCGTACCACGTGGTGGTCTTCGCACTGACCATCGCCGCCGTCGTGGTCGGCATTGCCCTGGCCGCCCGGAAGTCCATCAAGAGCCGCAAGCGTGAAGCGGGCGTGTCGTGGATCTTCGCCGTCGTGCTGCTGGCCTGCATCTACGGCAAGGTGTCGCGGTACCCGCTGCGCTGGAGCGACGCCTACTTCAGCCGCAATCCGTTCGTCGGCGAGCTGGCGCTCAACCCCGCCCAGTACCTCTTCGAAACCATGCGCGAGAAGCCGACCGCTTACGACCAGAAGCGCGTCCGCGAGCTTTACCCGGTCATGGCCGCGTATCTCGGCATCGCACACCCCGATCCGCAGAAGCTCGATTTCCGCCGCCCGGGAACGCTCCATCCGCTGGCCACCGGAACGCCGAACATCGTTGTGATCCAGCTCGAGTCGTTCGCGGCCTTCAAGACCGGCGCCTTCGGCAATCACACCAACGCTTCACCGAATTTCGACGCCGCCGCGCGACAAGGGCTGCTCTTCACGAACCACTACTCGCCCTCCGAGAAGACCGCGCGCGCTCTCTTCGCCGTCATGTTCGGCATCCCCGACGTCAGCTCCTGGCAGGCATCGGCGCACAACCCGCTCACCGTCGACCAGGCTTCGATCGCGAACGTGTTCGCCGAGTACGACAAGCTCTACTTCCTCGGCGGCAGCGCGAACTGGTCGAACATCCGCGGCATGCTCGCCCACAACATCGACGGCCTGCGCATTTTCGAAGAGGGCTCGTACAAGGCGCCGGTCGTCGATGTCTGGGGGATCTCCGACGAGGACCTGATGATCGCCGCGAACGACGTGCTCCGCCAGGAGAAGAAGCCGTTCTTCGCCCTGATTCACACTTCCGGCAATCACCGGCCATACGACATCCCGAAAGTGACCCACGGATTCTCCACCTACCAGGTGGACCTGCAGGCGCTGCGCGCGAACGGCTTCGAATCGAACGAGGAGTTCAACTCCTTCCGCTACCTCGACCACGCCATCGGACTCCTCTTCAAGCTGGCGGAAAAGGAGCCGTACTTCAAGAACACGGTCTTCGTGCTGTACGGCGACCACGGTACGCGCACCGGCGCGCCGGGCGAGGTCCTCGGCCTGGGCGACCTCTCGCCGGTGGTCTACCACGTGCCCATGCTCATCTACGCGCCGGGGTTCATCAAAGAGCCGAAGCGCATCGACGTCCCCTCCTCGCACGTCGACATTCTGCCGACGATTGCCAGCTTCTGCGGACGCCCCTACGTCAACCAGACGCTCGGCCTCGACCTGCTCGATCCGGCCGCCGCCGCGCGCTCGACGGCCTTCGTTTTCACCACGTTCCACGATCCACCCGACGTCGAGCTGTTCGAGCACGGCGGCTCCCGAATCATCCGCGCCAACGATCGAAGCCTCAACCTCGGAAGCGCGTTCTACGAGACATCGAGGTGGCTCCTGTATCACAATCGCAGTCGTTAGGTCGGAATGCCCCAGGACAGATCACGCCGCCTGTTCACCAGCATCGCCGCGCTCGCGCTGGTCGCTGCTGCTGTGCCGGCGGTTGTTCGAAGTCATCGCCCCACCTCGTCCCCTCAGTTCGTGATGCCCGCACGGGCGGGAGCGAGCGATACCAGGCCCGCCTACTCTTCCGAATTCCTGCCGGCTACCGGCGCGGAATCGGTTCATGCGGCGACGCTCTCGCAACTCGCCAACGGCGATCTCATCGCCGCGTGGTACGGCGGAAGCGATGAGGCGGCGGGCGACGTGATGATCTACAGCGCACGCTGCGATCACGACAGCGGACGGTGGTCGTCGCCGGCCGTGCTCGAAACGCGCGCCCACACCGAGAAAGCGCTCGGGCTGCACGTCAAGAGCGTCGGCAATCCCGTCCTGTTCGCCGACTCGCACGGCGTCACGTTGTTCTACGTCTCGATCCTCTTCGGCGGCTGGTCTGGCTCGTCGATTTCCATGAAGACCTCGGCCGATGGTGTTCACTGGTCACCGCCCCGCAGCGTTTACACCTCGCCGTTCATGAACGTGGGAATGCTCGTACGCGGCCGGCCCTTGCGATACAGCGACGGCACCGTCGCGCTGCCGATCTACCACGAGCTCCTCCGCAAGTGGTCGGCAGTCGCGCGCATCGACGAGAGCGGCCATGTCATCGACATCGTCCGGATCGCCGACTCGCGACCCCTGATCCAGCCTTGGATCGTCCCATTCACAGGCAAGCGCGCAGTGGCCCTTCTGCGTTGGTCAGCGCCCCTTCCAGGGTGCGTGACATTGGCGGACAGCGGCGATGCCGGCAGGAACTGGTCGCAGACCTTCGGCACGCGCCTCGTGCAACGTGACTCCGCCGTAGCCGGGGCGCTCCTGCGCGACGGCTCCCTCCTGGCGATCTACAACAACTCGGCGTGGGACCGGCGCGACCTGTCGATGGCCCGCTCGACCGACGGTGGCATCCACTGGTCCAGGCCGCATCCGCTGGAGCGCGACACCAATCCCGACCAGTCAGTGCGCCGCGAGTACTCGTATCCGTACGTCTTCCAGACCGCCGACGGCCTGTACCACGTCGTCTACACCTGGCAGCGCACGCGGATCCGCCATCTCACCTTCAACGACTCGTGGGTCTTCCACGACGCGGTCCTGGGGAAGCCGTCCGCATGACCGTAATCCACTTCGTGGTGCTCGCCTGTGCCGTTGCCGCGTTTGCACCGCGATCGCGCCGCTGGCCGGCCGCACTCCCGATCGCGGCGGTTGCAGTCGCGGTCCTGTTCGTGCTGACCGGCGGTCGCGTTTCGCGAACCGTGGTCACACTCATGGGCGCCCCGAGCATCACCACCGCAGCGCTCCTCGCCGATCTGGCCCTGCGGCGCTCGTTCGGCACGTCACTGCTGACCTCGCGCGAACGATCGACGATGCTATGGTTCCTCGCCGCGGCTGCGCTCGCTATTTACCCGGCGGAGCTCGGGTTCGTGACGATCGTCGACCCGTATCGCGTCGGCTTTCTTGCCGGAACCCCACTGGTTCTCGCCGCCCTCGGCGTCTTTCTACTCTTCAGGCGCGACTACCGCACCGCGGCGGTCGCCCTGTTGGCGCTGGTCGCACTCGACCTTCGACTGTTGCCCTCCGTCAATGCCTTCGACTACGTGGTCGATCCCCTAGGCGGAATCGTCGCAGTCGGTTGGGCGGCGCTCCGCGCGATCAAAGCAGCCGCGTCCGTTTTGCGAGCGCCGAAGGCCGCGAGCCGGGAGCCGGTGATTCCCGAGACTCCCTGGGCCGCACCCGCGGCGCCCGGGGCCGACGCCCCCGCCGCCCGCTGATCCCCGATACGGTTCAAAGTTCAATGGCGCATCGGCGGGCGGACGGTGCCGGCCGGCGTGACCAGCTCGATGCCGTTGTTTGCGAGTGCCGCGGCGACGGCCGGGTCGCAGAGGGCACGCGTCTCTTCGTCCCAGGCGTAGCGCCAGTGTGCGTAGCCGGCCACCGAGACGCCGGGGTGCGTGACGAGCTCGGTCAGCTCCCCTGCTTCGGACAGTAACTCGATGATGCGCGGCCCCGTGAGGTGGCCGGCTTCCATGACTCCGATCGTGCAGTCGTTGGATCCGGCGGCGCGGCGGCCGAGGAGGTTGAGGACGGCCATTGAGCCGCGGCGCAACAGCGGACCGTGACCGTCACGGTCGTCGACCCGGCGGATGTAGCCAATGCCGAATTCTCCGGCGAGATCGCGCACGGCCGCGAAAATCGAGGGAATCACGTGGAGATGCTGGTGCCCGTTGAGGTGCGTGATGCGCAGCCCGGTGGCGGCGACCCGTTCGATCTGCGCGCGCATCTCGCGCAAGACGGCGGGGAGCTTCAGCCTGCCCGTCGCATACCAGGCGATGAACTCGACGTAGTTGCGCGGGAGCGCGATCCCGGTGAGCGACGGCTCCTCGACCAGCGCCAGATGAACGCCCGCTTCGAGCGCCGGCACATCGCGCAGACGGGCCACGGCGTCGTCGAACGCTCTCCCGCTCGCGACGATGCTGCAGGCGGTGACGATGCCTTCGCGATGCGCGCGGATCGCCCCCTCGTTCATGCCGCGGTCGAGACCGACGTCGTCGGCGGTGACGATCAGCCGTTTCACTCGTTCGCCGTGCGCCGCGCCGCCGGCTCGTCGACCGCACGCGGACGGCTGAGCGGCCTCTGCGGGCGCGCCACTTTCTTCCGCATCTCCGGGTAGAGCGTCACCAGCTCGCGCAGGATCTTCACGATGACGGCCGGCGAGGAGAGGTGGGAGGTGCCGCGGATGCGCGGGAAGTAATCGAGCCCGATCTGCTGGATGGCGAAGCCGTGGTTCTTCGCCTTCACGATCAGCTCGGCGTCGATCAGCGAGCCCTCGCTCTTCAACTCGAACGCCTCCAGCACTTCGCGCTTCATCAGCTTGAACGAGAAGTTGATGTCGCGGTGCGGCCAGCCGAAGAGAACGCCGATCAGCGCGTTGTACATGTACGAGTAAAGCGTCCGCCGCAGCCCCTCCAGGGTGCGGTCGAGGCGGTAACCGGCGATGACGTCGGACCCGGTGACCTCCATGGCGCGGATGGCGCGCCCGAGGACGTCGGGATCGAAGGGGAGGTCGGCGTCCATGTAGAGGACGAGATCCTTCGACGCCGCGGCGTATCCGGTTTTCAGCGAGCCGCCGAGCTTCCGGTTCTTCGCGTGGCGGATGGGACGGATGCGCGGGTTCTCGGCGGCCATGCGGGAAACGAGGATCGGCGAGGCGTCGGTCGAGGCGTCGTCGACGATGATGATCTCGTAGTCGTCCGAGTACTTCTGCAGCGCCTCAGCCGCCGCGGCGACGGCGTGCTCGATGTTCAACTCTTCGTTGAACATCGGGATGACGAGGGAAACCGAGGGCTTGCGGGCCACGTGGGAGATTGTAACTGCAGAGCGCGAACGGCGGACCGCGGACCGTGGACCGCCGACGGAGCGATTGATCCACCGAGCGAAGCCCGCTCCATCGACACCCTTTCCTCCGTCGCAGCTGGGAGAAGGTGGCCGAGGGCCGGATAAGGGGTCCCTCTGCGGTCCGCGGTCTGCTACCGAGTCTCCAGCCTCACCAGCTGGACCGCCAGGATGCGTGGGTCCTGGTTGTGGAGCACGGCGGCGGGCGAGAACGATTGCTCGGAGATCAGACGGAGATCGATTTGCGGAGCATTCGGCAGCGGGACGGTCACTTCGACGCCGCTCTTCGTCACGACCGCGCGCCCTACCTCCTGGCCGTTCGCCAGCAGGCGCGTCGTATTTGCTTCGTACGGTGCATCGTGGGAGATCGCGAGTTTGAGGAAGAGGGTCTTCGCGCCGCCGTGCGGAAGGCGCAGCGTTGCATCCGGGCGGAGCCAGCGCCACTCCTCCCCTGCTTCGTTGCGCTCGAGCGCGTAGACGCCGGCGAGCGGGAGGTATCGCTCGGCCGGGCGGAGGGGATCGACGGTGACGACTCGGAAGTGGTTGCGCGTCAGCTTGCCGTAGACGTCGCTCTCAGGCCAGGAGAAAACGTGCGCGTCCGGATCGGCCGATCCGCCGTCGGCGTAGATCACGAGCGGCACGTCGGGACGGTCGTAGTACTCCCGCAGTCCATTTTCGATCGCAGCCGTTCGATAGCCGCCGCTGGAGGTGAGATCGTCGACGTGGCCCAGAAGGTACTCCGCCTGCGGGCGCAGAGAGAGGTCGTACAGCACGACGCCAGTGCGCGGCATCGACCGTTCGATGAACTCCGACGCGGCAACTGGCGGCGACGGCTTCGACACCCGGACGCGGAGCAGCGGAGCGGTGTATCTCAGCGAGGCGATGGCGAGGAGGACGGCCAGCAGCGCCGGAGCAAACGCCGTCTGCGCGGCGCGGCGTA
>JADGOA010000376.1 GCA_017883215.1 Thermoanaerobaculia bacterium
ATCGACAACTATTCGGCCATTCCCGCATACCACTCGCGCGAGGCGTCGACGCGCCGCGGCTCGTAGCGGATCGGCAGATACTCCGGGAACCACATCGCCTGGCGCACAGTCTTCTCGAGGTTGGCCAGCACGCTCCCCTCGGCATGTCCTTCCGCGACGGCTCGACGGATGACCGCCGTGGCCACCGCCTCCGAGCACTCGCGGATCTTCGGCAACTGCGGGTAGACCGCCGATTCCGCCAGATCCGCCGCGGAGACTTCGTCGGCAAGCGCCTTTGCCGACGCCAGGAACATTCCATCGCTGATGTGTGTGGCGCGCGCCACGCAGACGCCCAAGCCGACGCCGGGAAAAATGAAGGAGTTGTTGCACTGCCCGATACGCGAGCGCTTCCCCTCGTGCGTCACGGGATCGAACGGGCTGCCGGTGGCGACGATGGCCCGTCCGTCGGACCAGCGGATCGCTTCTTCGGCCGTGCATTCGGCCTTCGAAGTCGGATTCGAGAGCGGGAAGATCATCGGCCGTTCGTTGAGCTTCGCCATCAGCCGGACGACGTTCTCGCTGAACGTTCCGGGCGAGGCCGAAACGCCGATGATGATGGTCGGCTTCGCATTCGCAATCACTTCTTCGAGCGTAATGCGCGATCGATTCGCACACGTCCACGAGTCCACCTCGTCGAGACCTCTCGCGTAGGTGGCCTTGAAATCCTCGAGGCCCGGCCGGTCCGACGTGACCAGCCCCTTGGTATCGACGGTCCAGATGCGGCGGCGCGCTTCTTCGACGGAGAGTCCGCCTTCGACGAGTGCAGCAACGAAGAGTCCGGCGATGCCGTGAGCCGAAGCGCCGGCGCCGGCGAATACGAGGCGCTGATCGCGCATCGACTGGCCGGTAATGCGCAGGCCGCCGTAGATTCCGGAGAGGACGACCGCCGCCGTTCCCTGAATGTCGTCGTTGAACGTGCAGAGCTGGTTTTGGAAGCGGTCGAGCTGCTTGATGGCGTTGGCCTTGAGGAAGTCCTCCCACTGCAGAAGGACATTCGGAAAGACGTGCCGCACGGCGGCGACGAAGCGGTCGATGAAGGTCTGGTACTCCTCGCCGCGAATTCGTTTGTGGCGGGTACCGAGGTAGAGGTTGTCGTGCAGCCGCTCCTCGTTGTCGGTCCCGGCGTCCAGCGTGATCGGCAGCGTGCTGTAGGGCGAAACGCCTGCGCAGAGGGTGTAGAGACAGAGCTTGCCGATCGGAATGCCCATGCCGCCGGCGCCCTGATCACCGAGGCCGAGAATGCGCTCGCCGTCGGTGACGACGATGACGGAGGGATTCTTGGTGTGATAGTTCGAGAGGATCTTCTCGATCATGTCGCTCTGCTCGTAGGTGATGTACAGACCGCGGGCGCGGCGGTAGATGTGGGAGAACTTCTGGCAAGCCTCGCCCACCACCGGCGTATAGACGATCGGCATCATCTCGTCGATACGCTCGTGGCAGAGGCGGAAGAAGAGCGTCTCGTTGCGGTCCTGAAGACTGGCCATGAAGACGAACTTCCCGAGGGGCGTCGACTTCGCCTCGAAGTTGCCGTACACGCGTTCGAGCTGCTGCTCGATGGTCGAGACCTGAGGCGGAAGCAGGCCGTGCAGATCGAGCTCGTCGCGCTCGCGGGCGGTGAACGCCGTTCCCTTGTTCGTGAACGGATCCATCAGGAGCGCTTTGCCCTTGACGGGAGTGGAGATGTACTGCTGCCAGGTTGCCGGATCTACTTTGATCGAGAAGTTCACACATCCTCCAGTGACGAGAAACTTAGCTCCCCGTTCACACAACCTCGATGACGCGTGGGCACGCCGGGGGTGACGGCCGCCACCGGCGAGCTGTAATCGAGGATCGGCCTCTGGAGCGGTGTCCCGGCCCGGCGGCACGACTGCAAAGACGCCTCCTGTCCGGCTGGCAGGCCCCATTGGCAGCCGAATTACACGTCGGGAATGGTGGGCGTCACAGGAGCGAAGTCCGACCGGCCGAATTCTGGCGATGACGTAGAATCAAAGTGCACCGTCTCTGTCTTACGAATCGGCCTTACCTACAGGGCAATAACTGAGCTGACCCGTGACCACCTCGCAGAATCTGCGGAGTATCGTGCTGGGCAGCAGGGCCCTCCGCATCACTTTGCTTTACGCGATCCTCGCCGCCGCGTGGATCTTCGCGTCGGACGCCCTTCTGGGCCTTTTCGTCACTGAGCCGCGGGTTTTTGCTGCGATCGGAATGGCCAAAGGCTGGGTCTTTGTCGCGATCACGGCGGCTCTTCTGTACCACGTCATCAAGAGCACTCCCTCATCCGCTCCGCAGGAAGCGGCGGACAGGGAGCGACTCGCGGAGAGCGCGCCCGAAGAACTGGTCGCATTCAGCATCTGGCCGCCGCTGATCATCTTCCTCGTATTCGTCGCAGCGATCTCCGTCACCAGTTTCGTCGTCTACGACAGAATCGCGCGCGCTGCGCGAACGCATGCGGAGCAGACGCTGGGTGCCATTGCCGAGCTGAAGGTTCGCCAGATCCGCGATTGGATGGACGAGCGGCACCGCAACGCCGAGCACGCGGGCGACGAAGAGATGGCTGGCCAGACCGGAGCGTGGCTGGCGCGCGGCGCACCGGAGGACGAGACCGCCCGGCATCTCCGGGCGCGGCTGGCCAGCCTTCAGAGCCAGGGGAGGTGGAGCACCATCTTCGTCGTTGACCGCCGCGGCGACATCAAGCTCGCTCTCGGCCCGGGCGACGGCTATTCCCTCATGCCCGGCGCGCGCGCACGCGCACTGGCGGCCATGCAGGCGAACGAGATTGCATTCTGGGATTTCCACAGCGAACGCGAGTTCGGTCACTCACACATCGAGTTCGGCTTCATGGCTCCGCTGAGCGTGGAAAGCGGAGCCGCCGCGCGAGTAGTCGGCGCCGTCGTGATGGACATGGAGCCGGCGACTTATCTCTATCCGCTGATTCAGAGCTGGCCACTGCCTTCGCAGAGCGGGGAAACTCTTCTGGTCCGTCGGGACGGTGATTCCGTCTTGTACCTCAATGAGCTTCGACACAGCAAAGCGACCGCACTGATCCTCCGTCTTCCCCTGGCCAGCTCGAAGAATCTCGTCGCCGCCAAGGCGATCCTGGGCGCGCGGGGTTCGATCGAGGGGGTGGACTACCGCGGAGTTCCCGTGCTGGCCAGGGCGGAAGCGGTCCCGCAGTCGCCGTGGATCCTCATCTCCAAGCTCGACCTCGAGGAGGTCAATGGCCCATTGGCGCAGACCGCGCGTCTGGTGGCCTTGCTCGGCATGGTCCTCGTCCTCGGTGCGGGATTGACGACGATGTTCTGGCTGCGCCAGCAGCGCGCGAACGCGCTGCTCCGCCACTACCGGGCGGAGCGAGAGCGAACGGTGCTCACCAAACACCTCGACTACCTGACGCGCTACGCGAACGACATGATCCTGCTCATCGATGACACCGGCGGCATCCTCGATGCAAACGAGCGTGCCGTCGGTGCCTACGGCTACACGCGAGAGGAACTTCTCGAATCGAACGTCAAAATCCTGCGCACGCCGGAGTCCCTCCAATCGTTCGACGACCAGTGGACGGCAGCCCAGCTACAGGGCGGGGTCGTGTTCGA
>JADGOA010000063.1 GCA_017883215.1 Thermoanaerobaculia bacterium
AGGGAGGGTGGAGAGCGGACATTCTTGTCCGTCGGCTAACGAGCAGCGTGGCCGACGGCAAGCGACAATCGGCGATCAGCGGCCGGACACGAATGTCCGCTCTCCACATACCGGTAACTTCGGAGGCGGCCTCCTGAGCCTGTCCGCCGAAACGGTTCGCGAGGGGACGAGGTCGCGGGATCACGAGGTGGACGGCGCACTCTCCGGCCTCGCGGCCTCGAACCCTCGTGACCTCGCAACCCGGCTAGAGGCCCAGTTCCGCCATCACTTTCTTCATGTCCTGCCAGACGTCTTTCTTGGCGGAGGGCGTGCGGAGCAGGTAGGCCGGATGGTAGGTCGGCATGACGCGGATTCCCTCGTAGTCGGCCCACTGTCCACGCGCGGCGGAGATCGCGTGCACACGCCCGGTGAGGCTCTGCAGGGCGAACTTGCCGAGGGTGACGATCACGCGCGGTTTGATCATCTCGATCTGCCGGCGGATGTAAGGCCGGCAGGCGTCCAGCTCGCCGGGTTCCGGATTGCGGTTCTCGGGCGGCCGGCACTTGATCACGTTGGCGATGTAGACGTCGTCTCGCGTGAGCTTCATGGCCTTGATGATGTCGGTGAGCAGCTGCCCGGCGCGGCCGACGAACGGCTCGCCCTTCAGGTCCTCGTCGCGCCCCGGGGCCTCGCCGATGAACATCAGGTCGGCGTTCGGATTCCCGACGCCGTAGACCACCTGCGTGCGCGTGGCGGCCAGGCCGCATTTCGTGCAGACGGAGGCGATGGCCTGCAGTTGCTCCATCGATTCGATGGCAGCGAAGGAGCCGGCATCGGAGGAGGCGGTTCCGGCGGGCCGTTGTCCGTGGAGCTGCTTTTCGTGAGTCGCTTCGCCTTTGCTGCCGGCCGGCGGCGCGGTGATGTCGAGGTGGGTGAATCCGAGCTCGCGCAGAAGTGCGAGCTCGTTGAAAAGATCGGAATTCATCGCGGTTGGATTATGGGCCATCTGGATCAAAACCACGCGACCCGTCCGGGGCATACGCGCTGACTTAAACGCTCCGCCTCGGAGCAGAGTCCCGAGCTCGGTCCCCTCGCCCCGCGGCGCGAGCGCGGTCAATCACGCCGTACGAACGTCCGCGGGGCGAGGGGATGCAAGGGGAGTGGGGTACCGAAAACCCCGCTCGTTTCTTTGCGATGCCGTGTTTTTCGCCCCTCGTCACGACCCCACTCCCCTGCATCCCCTCGCCCCGTGCGGATCGGTTCAGTGCGGCCGTTCGATTGGGAGCACGGGGCGAGGGGACCGGGACACGCCGTTCTAGCCGCCCCAGCGGCGCTACTTCTGCGCCAGCCGCGACACGACCAGATCGAGGATCCGGTTCGCGACTGTGATCTTCGCGGCACGGGCGATCTTCGTGGCGCTGCCGTCGCGGGCGATGACCGTGACTTCGTTCTGCTCGGAATCGAATCCGATGGAGGCATCGGAGACGTCGTTGGCGACGATCAGGTCGGCGTTCTTCCTGGCCAGCTTCTCGCGCGCGTGCATCTCCACCGCGTTCGTCTCCGCAGCAAAGGCCACGATGAACGGCCGCGGGTCGGCGGCCCCGATTTCCGCGAGAATGTCGGGATTCTTCTTCAGCGTGATCGTCATCTCGTCGGATTCCGTCTTCTTGATCTTCCGATCGGCGATCCGTGCAGGAGCGAAATCGGCGACGGCGGCGGCCTTGATGACGATGCCGTGGGAGGGAAGCGCTTCCAGAACAGCCTCGCGCATCTCCGCAGCGGTGGTGACGCGCTTCACCGTTACGCCGGCGGGCGCCGGCAGAGAGGTCGGCCCCGAGACCAGTGTCACGGTCGCTCCGCGCCGCTGCGCCGCTTCCGCCACCGCATACCCCATCCGCCCCGACGAACGGTTGGAGATGTATCGGACCGGATCGATCGGTTCGCGCGTCGGTCCTGCGGTGACGAGGATCGATTGCCCTTCCAGATCGTGAGCAGCGAAGTGCGCCTTCAGGCGCTCGACCAGCACCGGCACGTCGGGCATCCGCCCGGCCCCTTCCTCGCCGCATGCCAGCATTCCGCTCTCCGGCTCGATGATGTCCGCGCCGCGCGCGCGCAGCGTGGCCACATTCGCCTGGACCGTGGCGTGCTGGAGCATGAAGGTATTCATCGCCGGCGCGATCAGGAGCGCCCCCCGATGCGCGAGGGCGTACGTGGTCAGGGCGTCGTCGGCAATTCCGGAGGCGAGTTTGGCGAGAACGTTGGCGGTGGCCGGTGCGATGAGCAGCGCCTCTGCCCAGCGCGCCAACGCGATGTGGTCGACGCCGCCCTGCTGGGAGTCACCCCACTGATCGAGGATCACGCCGTGGTTCGACACGGCGGAGAGCGAGAGCGGTGAGACGAACCGCGCGGCATTGGGCGTGAGGATGACGCGCACATCCGCGCCGGCATCGCGCAGACGGCGCACCAGCTCCGGCGCCTTGTACGCCGCGATGCCGCCGGATACGCCCAGGACGACTTTCATGACGACAGTCCGCGGACCGCAGACCGCGGACCGCAGTATGAGACCGCGGTCTGCCGTCTGCGGTCTGCGGTCTACTCCTCGATGGCCGTCGACTCTTCGACGGGCGGCTCGAGCTGCCACTTCACTTCGTTCGCAGCCACCTCGTCCATGGCGATGCGGGTGGGCTTGAAATGACGCGGTTTGCCCTTCGGCTGCGCACCCTGAATCAGCTGCTCGGCGCGTTTGGAGACAAGCAGCACGTAGCGAAAACGGCTGTCAATGCCCTCTGGCAATCCTTCCATTCTGTTCCTCCTTGAAGCGCTCGGCCATCGCGCTGATGGCCTCGAGTGCGGTCTTCGTCTGCAGTTTCTTGGCGATGATCGCGCCCTTCAGGCACTCCGTCGCGACATTGAGATCGTCGTTGATGATCACGTAGCGGTAGAAATCCTTGTATGCGTCGATTTCCGCGATGGCTTTCCCGAGCCGAGTCCTGATCTCTTCTTCGGTGTTCAGACGCCGCTCGCGGAGCCGCTGTTCGAGCACATCGAACGAGGGCGGAAAGATGAATACGTTCAGCGAGCGCTCGTTCAGCCGGGGATCCTCGGCGATCTGCCGCGCCCCCTGATAATCGATGTCCAGGACGACGTCCTCACCGCGATCCAGACGGGCCACGACCTCCGCCTTCGAGGTCCCGTACCGTTGCTCGTGAACGTGGGCCCACTCGAGAAATTCCCCCCGCGCCACCATGCCCTCGAAGCAATCGGGGCTCACGAAGTAGTAGCTCTTCCCCTCCACCTCGCCACCCCGCGGCTTGCGGGTGGTATGGGAGACGGAGAAGTAGAGGCTGATGCCGATCGGCTCGAGCTGCTCGCGGACGCGTTGAATGAGCGTCGTCTTCCCCGCCCCGGACGGGCCGGACACGATGAACAAAGTCCCGTCCGAGTGGAAGTTACTCGACATTCTGTACCTGCTCGCGGATGCGCTCGACCTCGGTCTTCAATTCTACAACGAGGCTCCGGATCGTCGCGGAACGCGACTTCGACCCCATCGTGTTGATCTCCCGCAGCATTTCCTGCGATACGAAATCGAGCTTTTTCCCCGCGGCCTCGCGCCCGTCGATGGCCTGCTGCATCTGCTCGACGTGGTGGGTCAGCCGCGTCAGCTCCTCGGCAATATCGCCGCGCTCCACCATCAGCACGATCTCCTGCGCGATCCGCTCCTCCGGCACCTGCACGCCAGCCTGTGCGGCGATGTCCTGTACGCGCTGTTGATAGGCTGCCAGGAGCTCGCTGCGGATCTCGTCGCGGTATCCGGAGAGGTTCTGCTGGAGTTGGCGAATCGTCTTCAGCCGCGCGGCGATGTCGGCGTGCAGGGACTCCCCTTCCACACGGCGCATCGCGACCATCTGGGCGAAGGCCTCCCGCACCAGCTGCGCGAGAGCGTTCTTCTCGTCGTCGGCGATCTCGGTCTCGATCGCTTCCACCTGCAGTAGATCGGGAACGCGCATCAAATCGCTGCCGGTGAACGTCGATCCGAGGCCGAGCTCTTCAGCCATCGATCGAAGCTGCGGGACCACGACGTTGGCGATCTGGGTGTTGATGCGGACGTTGTACTCCGGCTGATGCGTTCGCTGGACGCGGACCGAGAGGTCGACTTTGCCGCGCGAGAACGTCTCGGACACGATGGCGCGCAGCGCCGGTTCGAGCTCCCAGAAAAACTCCGGGAGCCGCACCGACGCCTCCAGAAAACGATGGTTGACGCTCTTGGTGGTGACAGCCACGAAGTAGCGGTCTGAAAGCGGCCCTGCCGCGCGGCCGAAGCCGGTCATGGATGTGATCATGCTGTGCCTTCTGCCCCGATACCGGGGCATGAGTGGTGAGGTATGAGGCATGGGTGGGGTTCCCCACTCATGCCCCATGCCTCATGCCTCATGCCGTGCGCTGGTCACGCCATACTCCAGAGTTTCTCGAAGTCCTGCTCCGCCTCGTCGGCGAGGGAGTTCATGGTCTGTTCTATGCGCAGGCGCCACTCTTCCGTGTCGCCGTGGCGCGGAACGACGATGGGCTCTCCGTACAGGAAGATCGCGCGCGTGAACGGGTACGGCACGACCATCCGGTCCCACGAGCGGAGAAGCTTTTTTTTTTAGCGGCGAACACGATCGGAACGATCGGGAGGCCCGTCGCCTGGGCGGCGTACACCACTCCTTCTTTCACGATGCGGGCGGGCCCCTTCGGGCCGTCGGGTGTGAAGACGATGTTCTTCCCCTGGCGCGCTTCCCGAATCAGCTCGCGCAGCGCCGCTCCGCCGCCCCGCGTCGACGAGCCGCGCGCCGAGTCGACGCCGTACCAGTCGAACACCCGCGCAATCACCTCGCCGTCCTTCGATTGCGAAATGATCACGGAGATGGGACGCCGATAGCGCGAGTGCAGCATCAGCAGAAGATGGGCGTGCCAGAACGCCAGGATGTACTGCGGAGTGCGCTCGATGTTCTCGGCATGGACGTGGCGCGCCCGCACGCTTGCGTGCAGCAGGCGGATGAACAGCGAAGCGAGAAAGGCGACGAGTTTCATGCCATGGCGCCGAGAGAGCGCTCCTCCTCGAGGAATTGCAGATCGTACAGCTTGCGGTACACGCCGCGACCCGCCAGCAGCTCCTCGTGCGTTCCGACCTCGGCGATCTCCCCCTGGTCGAGAACGAGGATCTTGTCCGCGTTGCGGATCGTGGAGAGCCGATGGGCGATCACGAGCGTCGTCCGCCCGCGCATGAGGCTGTCGAGCGCCTGCTGCACCAGCCTCTCCGATTCGGTGTCCAGTGCCGATGTGGCCTCGTCGAGAACGAGAATGGGCGGATCCTTGAACAGCGCGCGGGCGATGGCGATGCGCTGGCGCTGGCCGCCACTGACCAGCACGCCCGATTCGCCGATGACGGTGTCGTATCCGTTCGGCATGGCCATGATGAACTCGTGAGCGTTTGCCGCTGTGGCCGCGGCGATCACCCGCTCGTGCTCTACATCGGCACGGCCGTAGGCGATGTTGTTCTTCACCGTGTCGTTGAACAGCACCACTTCCTGGGTGACGAAACCCATGAGCCCGCGCAGCGAACGGAGCGTGACGTCCCGGACGTCCCTGCCGTCGATGGTGATGCGCCCGCTGTTCACGTCATAGAAGCGCGGCAGCAGGTTGACGAACGTCGATTTCCCCGCGCCGGAACCGCCGACGAGTGCCACGATCTCTCCGGGCGCGATGGTGACGTTGACTTCACGAAGCACCGGCTCGTCGTTGTAGGCGAAGGAGACTCGCTCATAACGGATGCCGCTGCCGACCCCGGTGATGTCGACCGCATTCGGACGCTCCGCGACTTCGTTCTCGACATCCAGCATGCGGAAGACGCGCTCGGCGGCCGACAGCGCCGTGTTCAGGGAGAGATTCACTTTGTTGAGCTTCTTGATCGGCGCGTACATCGCACCGAGGGCGAAGAGGAAACTGAGAAACTGGCCGATGGTGAGCGTTCCCGCCGCCGTGCGGTGATGTGCATACGACAGCAGGGCGATGGCGCAGAGCGCCGAGATGAGCTCCATGACGGGCGAGGTCAGAGCCTGAATCTTCTGGGCTTTGAGGTTCGAGGCGAGGTGCCGCCGCGTCGCTTCCCGGAAGCGGCCGATCTCGAACCGCTCCATGGTGAAGGCCTTCACGATGCGCACGCCCCGGATGGTCTCCTCCAGCAGCGTGGCCATGTCGGCCATGCGCTCCTGCGAACGATGCGTCGTCCCGCGGAGACGCACGCCGAAGTGCACCACCGGGAAAACGAGCACCGGCGCCACCACGAGGCTGATCAGGGCCAGCTCGGGATTGGAGATGAAGACGAACAGAATGAGCCCGACCAGGGTGATCGATTCCTGGAACAGATCACCCATGCGGGTCGACACCGCCGCCTGGATGGCGTCGGCATCCGACACGATCCGGCTGACCATCTCTCCGGTCGAGCGTTCGGCAAAAAAGCGATGGCTCTGAGAGATGAGCCTCTCGTAAAGCTGGTTTCTCAGATCGCGGACGGTCGACAGCCCGACTTTCTGGAAAGCGTACTCGGAGAAGAAGGAAGCGAATGCACGTATGAGAAACAACACCAGCAGAATGGCCAGAATCTTGCGCCACTTGCTGGCGCGGTCGGCGTTCCACCAATGGTCCAGGCTCTTCGCAGCGGTGTCGTAGCGGTTGACGAGCCACCCGCGCTGCCCCTCGGGCTGGTCGCGGTTGAGCAGCACTTCGACGATCCGCTGCTTGGTCGCCTGCTCGCGCGAGGGATGGTCGCGGACCACCTGCTGGGTGGTCGGCGGCGCCAGCACGTCGTCGATGACCGGCCGGATGAGGGCGATCATCACCGTCTGGGAGGCGGCGAAGATGATCATCGAGCCGAAGGCGAGGACGGCCCACGACTTGTAGCGAGTCAGATATCCATACAGGCGGCGGATGACGTTCATCGAAGGCCGCCCATTATCGCTTTCGCCGCCCGCCGGCTGGCGCCGAACTTCCCAAGCTTCTCTTTCACCGCAGCGAGCTCGCCCGTGATCTGCCGGTACATGGCTGGTTCGAGCATGCGCCTGGCTTCGGCGGCGATTCGCTCGCCCGTGACCTCGTCCTGCAGCAGTTCGGGCACGACCTCTTTACCGGCGATGATGTTGACGAGGCTGAACTGCGGCAGCTTCACCAGCCGTCGCGCCAGCCAGTGCGTGGCCCGCGAGAGGCGATACATCACGACCACGGGCGTGCCCAGGACCGCGCACTCCAGCGTGGCCGTCCCGGAAGAGGAGAGGGCCAGGTCCGCCGCGGCGATGCCTTCGCCGCGGTCATGCGGCAGGATGGGCAGATCGACGCCGCACTTCTTCAGGATCTCGTCCACCTCCTCGTACTCGATGGTGGGAGCGAGGATCAGAAAGGCATCGATTTTCCGCTCCTGGCGCAGGATCCGGATGGCGTCGAGCATGGGAGGGAGCAGCGCCTCGACTTCCATCCGGCGTGAGCCGGGCAACAGCACCACGCGCGTGATTCCCTCCCGCGGCGCCGCCCGGCCCACACCGACGACCTGTTCGATCAGCGGATGACCGACGTACGTCACCGGCACGCCGTGCTGGCGGTAAAACTCTTCTTCGAACGGGAAGATCACGATCATGTGATCGACGGACTTTGCGATCTGTTTGACGCGGCCGCGCCGCCATGCCCACAGTTGCGGCGAGATGTAGTAGACGACGCGCAGTCCCATTTTCCGGCAGCGCTTCGCCACGCGCAGGTTGAAGTCGGGATAGTCGACCAGGAGCACCACGTCCGGGCGTTCTCTCGCGATGGCCTCGATCAGCTCGTCGAAAACGCGCTGGAACATTCGCAGATGGCGCAGCACGTTGAACAGCCCCACGATGCCCATGTCCCGCGCGTGCTCGATCAGCTTCATCCCGTTGCGGGCGAGCAGATCTCCCCCGATCCCGAACGCCTGCACGTTCGGATCGAGCTTCTTCAGCTCCTTGAGCACCTCGGAAGCGTGAAGGTCGCCGGAGGCTTCGCCGGCTACGATTGCAATTTTCATCGCTCAGTTACCGTCTCATCGAGGCATGGGGCATGAGGTATGGGGCATGAGTTGCAGGATTTGCCACTCATGCCTCATACCCCATGCCTCATGCCTCGGGTGGGAGGGCGGGATTACCGCAACGGGAACGGGTACATGGCCCATCCGAGCGCGATTCCGCCGAAGAAAAGCGACAGGAAGACGAAAAGAAAGAATCGAATGCGCTCGCTGCGTCCCTGCTTCCACAGCAGCGTGAAAAAGAGCGCCGTGGAGAGAGCGTAGAGAAACATCAGCACGATGTGTTGGCGGAGGACGCTCATTCCTTGCGGCCCTCAGCGATGTCGAATGCGTCGAGAACGAGCAGCAGGTTCATCAGACCGGCGGTGAGCACGTAGGCGGTGCCGTATTCGAAAGTGATGGAAGTGATGTCGCCGAACGAACCCATGGTCCGGGCGACGAAGTACAGCAGCCCGGCACCCATCGAACCGATCGTGGCCAGAAGGCTGAGCAGGTTGCCCTGCTGAACCGTGTAGAGATGGCCGTCGACCGACAGGCCGACGACGAACAGAAAAACGATGATGATGAAGAACGTCGCCGCGCGCGCTCTGCGCCCGAGATAGAAGTGTCCCGCCCCCGGTACGAGGAAGGCCAGCAGCATCGCCAGAGCCGTGCGTGTGTTCATGGGCCGTCGACCAGATCGTTGCGAATTTGCGCGAAGTGCGGCTGCAGCTTCTCGAACGTCACCGCGAGATCTTCGGGTACGAGGCGCGTGCGCGCGGTGACAGTCATGAAATTGCAGTCTCCCGTCCAACGTGGAACGACGTGCACGTGGTAGTGATCGGCCACTCCGGCGCCGGCGACCTGCCCGAAATTCATCCCCACGTTGAAACCGTCCGGCTGATAGACGTCGGAGAGGATCCGCTGCGCCTCGGCGGTGAGCCGGATGAGCGCCCGCAGGCTGGAGTCGCTGCTGTCGAACAGCCGCGCCTCATGCGCGATGGGAGCGATCATGAGATGACCGTTGGTGTACGGATATCGGTTCAGCATCACCAGCGCCTGCTCGCCGCGGTACAGCGTTTGAGTCTCGCGACGCTGCGGTGACGTTGCGGCGATGCAGAAGATGCAGCCCGCCGGTTGCTCGCTTTTCGGCGAGGTCAAGTACGGATACCTCCAGGGGGTGAAGAGAACGTCCATCGGATGAAGAGGTGCGCCGGAAGCATTGGGGGCGAGACGCGGGGGAATTCTAACCTCCGGTGCGGAGTGTGGCGCGCCGCAAACCGCGGCGCGGCCTGTCACTCGCTCGCCGCCAGATCGCCGGGATTGGTCTCGGAGGGCACTTCCCCTTCCACGAGGGTCTTGTTGATCAGCTCTTTGAGCTCCTTGCCGGGTTTGAAGTACGGGATCTTCTTCGAGGGCACTTCCACCTTTTCACCGGTCTTCGGATTCCGCCCGGTCCTCGACTTGCGATTGCGCAGGCGGAAGCTGCCGAAGCCGCGCAACTCGATCTTCTGACCGGAGCGGAGAGAGTCGACAATGGAATCGAACACGATGTTGACGATGGTTTCAGCCTGCTTCTTCGTGAGCTGGACGACGCGCGCGACCTCGTCGACGAGCTCCGCCTTCGTCATGACACCCGCTTTGGTCTCGTCCAGCTGAACGTCAGATTCTCGCTCCACCAAAGTAGCCTCCTCGCTGCTTCCGCTCACCACTGTCGACACGCCGTGCAGCGGCTGGAAATCCAGACGGCCGCCGCCTGGCCGCGACGAGCGTCAACAGCCGGACTGATCGGCGCGTTCGACACGGCGTCTGGTTGCTGCGGCCCGACGTGAGGACGGGGATCGAACATGTCTTCAGCTCTGCGGTTCCGATTCGTCGGGCGGTTCGTTGGACGGTTCGTTGGACGTCTCGTGCAGCTCGTGGGTCTCGTGCGCCGGCTCATGGGTCTCGTGCGCCGGCTCATGGGTTTCGTGCGCCGGCTCGAGCGCCGCGCGCTCCTCGTCGGTCAGCGGCTCCACGTCTCGCGTGGTCAGCCCGATCTTTCGCTCGCCCGGATCGATCTTGATGATGCGCGCCCGAATCGGCTCGCCCGGCCTGAAGGTGCGATCGAGTTTCGACTTGGGGTCGCGCTGGATCTCGGAGATGTGCGCCAGCGCCTCGACACCGTCCGCGAGCCGCACGAACAGCCCGAAATCGGTGATCTTCGTGATCACCCCGACCACTTCATTACCGACGGCGTGGCTCTTCGCGAACTCGTCCCAGTCGTTCGGCAGGAACTCCCGGACCGACAGCGACAACCGCTGGTTCTCCGCGTCTACGTTCACTACGCGCGCCTGGACGGTGTCCCCCTTCTTCAGCACCTCGTTGGGGTGCTTGATGCGGCGGTTCCACGACATGTCGGAAATGTGAATCAGACCGTCGATGCCTTCTTCCACTTCGACGAACGCGCCGAAGTCCGTCAGGTTGCGGACCTTCCCGCTGATCACCATCCCCACCGGATAGCGGTCGGCCACGGTGTCCCACGGATTCTGTTCGAGCGCGCGCAGCGACAGCGAGATGCGCCGATTGGCGACGTTGACATCCGCAACCACGGCTTCGACTTCGTCGCCGATGGAAAGCACTTTGGAGGGGTTGCGGATCTTCTTGGTCCACGACATTTCGGAAACGTGGATCAGACCCTCTACCCCTTCTTCGAGCTCGATGAACGCACCGTAGTCGGTCAGTGAAACGACGCGGCCCTTCACCTTCGAGCCGAGTGGATAGCGGTCGGCCACGTCGTGCCAGGGATCCTGCGTCTTCTGCTTGTAACCCAGCGACACACGTTCCGCCGTCGGATCGAATTTCAGGACGATCACTTCGATCTCGTCGGCGACGTTGAAGTACTCGCTGGGGTGGTTGACCCGGCCCCAGGAGATGTCGGTGATGTGCAGCAGCCCGTCCACGCCCCCGAGGTCGACGAACACGCCGTAGTCGGTGATGTTCTTGACCACGCCGTGAGTGAGCTTTCCTTCCTCGAGCCGGCCGAAAGTCTCCTGCTTCTGGTGCGCGTGCTCGATTTCGACGATGGCGCGGCGGGAGAGGACCACGTTGCTGCGCTTCTTGTCGAAGGAGACGATCTTGAACTGGTACTCGTGCCCCTTCAGGGCATCGAGGTTCTTGATCGGCTTGGTGTCGACCAGCGAGCCCGGCAGGAATGCTTTGATCCCGCCCACGTCGACCGACAGGCCGCCTTTGACCCGGTCGATGACGCGGCCGGCAATGGCCTGATCGGCGCGGAAAGCGGCTTCGATGTCGTCCCAGATCCGCATCCGCGCAGCCTTCTCGCGCGAGAGCATCACGTAGCCGGAAGTGTCTTCGAGCCGCTCGACGAATACTTCGATCTCGTCGCCGCGCTTCACCCGGACCTGGCCGTCATAGCCGGTCACCTCTGTGACCGGAAGGAGCCCTTCGGATTTGTATCCGATGTCCACCACGACATCAGAGGGAGTGATCTTGACCACTCGGCCGCGGACGATTTCGCCCTCGTTCAGAGTGGCTTTGTCGTACAGGTTGAGGAGCTCTTCCATCCCGAGATTTTCGAGGTTTCGGCTGTCCCCCTGACGGAGTGAGGCGTTGTCTTTCTTGGGTTCGTCGTTGGGCGACATGTTCCTGGGAAACCTCCATCGATCCGATCCGCAGGCTGCCGCAATACGGCCCCGCGGATCGCTCTTCGCGGCTGCAAATCAACGCTAAGTTGTTGATACTAGCCGAAATCGGGAGTTTAGCGGTGGGCACGCAGGAAATCAAGAAAGCGTGTCACCTGCATCGGCGACGTGACGTGAAGAGGCGGAGAGACGCAAGGCGGACCTGGCAACTTTGTCGCCTGGTACCGGCGCGAACAGCTGCCGGTCGGCGTTCGCTGGCTCGAAAAAGAGGGGCTCCAGCGGTCAGGCGGTCGACGCTTCGATTGCGTTGACGATCGCGCGGACGACCTCATCAATGGTCAGATCGGAAGTGTCGAGCACGGTGTAGCTCTCGTCGTACGAGAGGGGCGAATCGGAGCGGGTGGAGTCCTGGTCATCGCGCTTGATCGTTTCGGCCAGGACCGTTCCGAGCTCCGCCGATGTCCCTCGGGAGAGCAGCTCCCGGTAACGCCGCTGCGCGCGGACTTCCGGCCTGGCCGTCAGAAAGAACTTGTGGGGTGTCTCGGGGAAAACCTTCGTCCCGATGTCGCGTCCCTCCAGGACTCCGCCGCTGCGGCGTCCCATCTCCTGTTGCAGGCGGACCAGGCTGCGGCGGACAGCGGGAATCGCCGAGACGTTGCTGGCGGCCATGCTGATCTCGGGTGTGCGGATGAGCGGCGAGATGTCCTCCCCGTTCAGCAGGATGCGTCCCCGCTCGCCGGGGATGAACTCGATCTGAACCCGTGAGAC
Organism: Thermoanaerobaculia bacterium; assembly: GCA_017883215.1. Lineage (GTDB taxonomy): Bacteria > Acidobacteriota > Thermoanaerobaculia > Gp7-AA8 > Gp7-AA8 > JAJXWV01. Next base: position 12,442 of record JADGOA010000063.1, read on the forward strand.
GAGCTCTTCGAGATGCTCGGCATCGCGCGTGTCGATCCCCTCGCGAACGGCGGCCACCCCGATGGCACGGTACATCGCGCCGGTGTCGATGTGCGGGATGCCGAGCGCGCGGGCCACCCGCCGGCTGGCCGTCGTCTTTCCGACGCTGGACGGCCCGTCGATGGCAACGATGAGGGGCTGCATGGGGCGAGCGACCTAACGCGGCCGGGCAGCGCTGTTGCGCGTCCTGCGCGGCGGCGCCGTTCCGCTGCGCCTCGCCGGAGGGGCGCTCTTCTTCGCGCCGCCTGATTTCCTGGAAGGCTTCGACGAAGCGCTCTTCGCCGCCGCAGCTTTCGTTCTCACGGGCGTCCGCCTCGCAGGAGCGCGGCGGGGCGACTTCGGTTCCTTCGGCTCCATGACCGTTCCCAGGAGCTTCACTTCCTGCTTGGTGAGCTCGCGCCAGTCGCCGGAGGCGAGCTTCGGATCGGAGATGGGACCGATGGCCACGCGGCGGAGTTTGGCAACCGGATGGCCGACGGCCTGGAACATCTTGCGGATCTGCTGCGTGCGGCCTTCGCGCAGCTTCACCTCGAACCAGCTGTTCCCTTCGTCTTCGTTCCGGCCGGTGGTCTTGAGGCGCCGGATCTCGCACGGGAGGGTGCGCTTGCCGTCGATGGTGATGCCACGCTGCAGCTTGTCGACGACGCGCTCTTCGGGGACGCCGCGCACTTTCACGCTGTACGTCTTCACGGAGCCGTGTCGGGGATGCGAGACCTTGAAAGCGAGATCGCCGTCGTTGGTGAGGATGATCAGACCTTCGGAATGGAAATCCAGGCGGCCCACCGGATAGATCCGCTCGCGCACTCCCCTCACGATGTCGATCACCGTGCGCCGCCCTTGCGGGTCGACCAGGGTGGTCATCACTTCTTTGGGCTTGTAGAGAAGGATGTAGCGATGCGGTTCGGCGCGGGTGATGAGCTTGCCGTCGACTTTGATGTGGTCGGCGCCGGCGTTGGCTCGCGAGCCGAGCTCGGTGACGACACGGCCGTTAACCGTGACTCGACCCTCCCGAATCATCGTCTCCGCTTCCCGCCT
>JADGOA010000377.1 GCA_017883215.1 Thermoanaerobaculia bacterium
TGCAGCCGGAGCCGATCTGATTCTCGCAAAGGGTTCCCGCGACTGGAGCGCGTACTACCTGGCGCTCGACAAGAGCTCCGCCGAGCACGAGGAAAAGGTCAAGCGCGAGCACGAAGCCAAGATCCACCGCGATACGAAACCTTCCCGCGAGCTCGCCGCGTACGCCGGCACGTACGAGAACGCCGCCTACGGTCCGGCCACCGTATCGCTCGAGAACGGCTCGCTGGTCCTGCGCTGGAACCGGCTCGTCGTTCCGCTGACGCACGAGCAATTCGACACTTTCGCCGCCGTTTCGGAGCGCGACGACGTCGACGAGCTCGTGCAGTTCCGCCTCGGCACTGACGGAGAGGTCAAGACATTGACTATCTTCGGTGAAGATTTCGCGAAGAAGTAGTGGAGTGCGGACGTCCTCGTCCGCCGCGATCCGGCGTCCCGCGCCGGATCGCTGTCTGGAGAAGGAGTCGCCGGCCGCGGGACGGCCGGCGACGGCGGGCGAGACGCCCGCACTCCTTGTCAGGCGCGATCTGTGACCACCGCGGCGTGAGGTCGTGACGCCGCGTAGATGACTGCCCCAAGGCAGAGGGCGATCGCGGCGGCGACGAAGTTGAAGAGGTTCAGCGAGAAGAAGAGTCCCAGCGACACGAGTGTTCCGAGGATCGGGATGATGAGGCCGGGCGTGCGGAAGCCTTCGTTCAGCTTGCGCAGGCGGGGGACCGCGGCGCAGGTGAAGAGGTACGTCGTCAGACGAGCCACTGCGGAGAGCATCGCCAGCTTTGCGAACGAGCCGGCGAGCGCGAAAGTCGCCGCGACCGAAACGTGGATCAGAATCGCCACAATCGGAGTGCGGAACTTCGGGTGGACGTAACTCACGGGCCCCATGCGCCGGTCCAGCGACAGCGCGTACAGCATGCGCGAGCCTTCGAGGACCGTTCCGGAATTCGTTCCGGCCATCGAGAGCAGCGCGCCGATGGTGATGATCAGCGCGCCGATGGGCCCGATGAGCGACGCCGCCGCAGTAGCGATGGGAGTATTGGTCTTCGAGAGGTCGGGGATAGCGCTCATCGCACCGAGTTGCGCGAACACGTAGATCGCCGCGATGGCAACCGTTCCGGCCAGCAGTGCGGACGGAAGATCCTTTCGCGGGTTCTTGAACTCTCCCGCCGGCACGCCCATGTTCTCGAACCCTGCGTAGGCGAAAAGCATGAAGAGCGCGGCACCGTTCCAGTCGGTCCCCGGTCCGGGAAGATGCATGGAAGCGGGAATCGGATTGTGCCTGAAGGTGATCAGCGCCAGCAGAATGAACCCGACGAGCGGGATCAGCTTCCCGAACGTGAAGACGTAGATGGACGCCGCACCGTAGCGGACGCCGACGAGGTGGATGGCCGCGAGGATGGCGATCGACCCGAGGATGATGGCCGTGCGCGGCGCGCCCGTCCCGACGGCAGGAAACAGCAGCGCCAGCGAAACGACGAATCCGTTCGACAGCGAGGCCAGGGAAGTCAGCCGCGCGATCCAGTTCATCCAACCCGTCTCGAATCCGACGAAATCGCCGAACGCGGTCCGCGCATAGAGGTACGCGCCGCCCGGCTCACTGAAATGGCTCGATGCCTCGGCGAAACAGAGGACGAGGATGAATACCGGGACGGCGAACAGCAGCGGTGCCCATAGAGAGAACGGCCCCAGGAGCTTGTACGACTCGGTCGGCAGGAGAAACACGCCCGAGCCGACGACGGCGTTGATGCACATCGCCACCAGGCCCCAGAAGCCGACGGTGCGGACGAGCGAAGGATGGTGCGGGTCAGCTTTCAGATGAGCCTCCGGTGTTGGAGCTCGGGGGTCGGGGTCAGGGGTCGGATGTGAATTCAACAGTCCGACCCCTGACCCCTGAGCCCCGGTTCAGTGTTTCGCCACGTACCCCGGTCCCCGAATCGCCCGTCCCGGCAAAGCGTCCGTCAGCACGCCATCGCGCATGACCGGCACTCCGTTGACGATGACGTCGATGATGCCGTGGGAGAACTGATTCGGATTTTCGAATGTGGCGAGGTCGCGGATTTTTTCGGGGTCGAACACGACGATGTCGGCTTTCATCCCAGGGCGGAGGATGCCGCGCTTCTCGAGATTGGCGCGGTCGGCGGCCTGGGAGGTCATCTTCCGCACGGCCTCCTCGAGAGTGAAGAGCTTCTCGTCGCGTGCGTAGTGGCCGATCACCCGCGGAAATGTCCCGTAGGCCCGCGGGTGGACGTACGAGCCGTTGGCGCGCGCCGAGGGTGGCGGAGCGCCGGAATCGGATCCGACGGAGACGAAGGGCTGTTTCAGCGCGTAGCGAACGTCGTCCTCGTTCATCGTGTAGAAGATGACCGCCGGCGAGTTCGTGGTTTCGAGGAAGAGGCGATTGAGCGCCTCTTCGCGCGAGACATTCATATCGGCGGCGATTTCTTCGACGAACTTCTTCTCGTACTGCTTCAGCGCGGGGTTGTTGATGCGTGCGACGTAAATCCCCCGGTCGCCGCGACGCTCGAACTGACGGCGGAAGTCTTCATCGATCTTCGCCCGCTGTTCCGGGTCCTGGAGGCGCTTCTGGAACTCCTTGTAGCCGCCCTCCAGCGCCCAGTCGGGAGCGAGCGTCGAGAGCGAGGTGCCGGAGGCGACGTAGGGATAGACGTTGGCGGCGACGTCGAGCCCTTCCACACGCGCTTGCAGGATGCGCTCGATCACGTGCGGCATGCGTCCCCAGTTCGCACGCGGGCCGACTTTGAGGTGCCAGATGTTTACCGGGATCTTCGCCTCCCGGCCGATCCGGAAGGTTTCGTCCAGCGCTGCGTCGATCTGGTCCGCTTCGGAGCGCATGTGCGTGAAGTACACGCCGTGGTATTTCGCCGCGACGCGGGCCAGGTTGATGATCTCTTCGGTGCTCGAGTACATCGCCGGGAGGTAGATGAGCGAGGTGGAGATGCCGATGGCGCCGTCGCGCATGGCCTGGTCGACGATGGACTCCATCTGTCGCATCTCGTCGGCGGTCGGCTGCCGGTTGACGTCGCCGATCACCATCTCGCGGGGATTCGAGGCGCCGACGAAGAGCGCGAAGTTGAGAGCGCTTCCCTGCCGGTCGATGGTGTCGAGGTAGTCGCCGAGAGTGGCCCAGCGGCGAGTCGAAGCCGCGCCCGGCTCGACCTTCACCGGACCGGGGGAATGCCCTTCGCCGGTGACTTCGGTGGTGACGCCCTGCCGCACTTTCGCTTCCAGGTGCGGATCTCTGAGGACCGAATCCTGTGACTGACCGAGGAGATCGACGAAGCCGGGAGAGACAATCTGATCCTTCGCGTCGATCGTGGTCCGCGCGTTGAGGTTGGAGAGGTCGCCGATGTCGACGATGGTGTCGGCACGAACGCCGATGTCGCCGCGATACCACGGCGCGCCGGTCCCGTCGACGATTCGGGCATTGGTGATCTTGAGGTCCAGGGGCATAGGGGCGGGAGATCGTGTGGTGGCACAGCGCGCGGCGAACAGCGCGGCGACGAGCATGGCCGCAGCTGTTGAGAAACATCGACTGCGATGTTTTCGCATCACTCCATCCCCCGGACGAGATCTCGGTACGCTTGTCGATGCCGGACCAGAC
>JADGOA010000378.1 GCA_017883215.1 Thermoanaerobaculia bacterium
GCCGTCGAAAGACCACATGTCGCTGTAGCGCTCCAGACGATCAAGGGAGCTGGCGCGGCCGAGCCCACCATAGATGAGGGTCTTTTTCATCAGCGGGTCGAACCACATGGCGACGAGCTCGCGCCCGGTCGGCGGATTGTTCTTCTGCCGCGACCAGTCGGTTCCGTCCCATAGCCATGTCTCATTGCCGTAGTTGATGTCATCCCAGCCGCCGAAGAGAACGGTTTTCTTGAGCACCGGGTCATAGACCATGCTGCTGAAGCGGCGATAAGGTGGCTTGTTCTTGGGCGACATCGCGGTCCACGTGGTGCCATCGAACTCAAACGTGGACGAGTCGGCGCAGACCATGACCATGCGGTTCCGATCCGTGTCGATCGCCGAGGTGGGGGTGGCGCAGAGCGAGGGACCGTTCGTCATTGCCACGTTCTGCGACCAGAGGCCGTTGCTGTACTCCCAGAAGTCAGTCAGCGAGTTCTGCGCGTCGATGCCGGCGAACGTCCAGATCAGATTCGCGTTGGGATCGAACTGGAAGACGAACAGCGAGCGTGAAGAGGGCGAGCTTGGATCGTGGACGTCGTTCCACATCTGATCCTTGTACGTCATCGACGCGCCGCGCGGAGTTCCGAAAGCGAGCGTGCCGCCAAAGACGAGGATCTGCTGGCGCGAGGAGTCATACGCCATCGCCTCACCGCTGAGGCGATAGGGATCGTTCACGGTCGTGATCTTGTTCCACGTCGTCCCATCCCATTCCCACGTGTCGCCGGCGACCGTGGAAGTGGAGCAGGTCCCACCGAAGAGGACGACGACGCCGTTGTGAGACTGGTAAGCCATCCCCGCGTCTTCCACGCAATCCGGAAGTGTCGCAGGCGTCATCTGTTTCCATGATGAGCTGCCTGGGTCCCAGGCATACATCAGCGTCTTCTCGTTCGCGTCGATTCCGACCATCAGCACTTGCTGGCCGTCCCAAGTCAGGACCGGTCTTCCGACCGTCGGCCCGGTCTGCTGCACCTGCGTCCACGATTTCCCGTCGAACTCCCAGGTGTCGTAGATGCCGGTGAGAGTCTTGCCGTCGGCGGAAAGAACCGATCCACCGAACAGGACCACGCGATCGCGCAGCGGGTCGTAGGCAGCAGCGGAGAGAGCGCGCGTCGCCGGCGCGGTGGGCGTGTCGACCTGAGTCCAGTCGTTGCCGTCATAGACCCACGTGTCGTTGAGCTGCACCTTGCCACTCTTCCCGCCGAACATGACCACTCTCGAGCGGGTGGAGTCGTAGGTCATGGCGTGCGCCGAGCGGCCGGGGGGAACGTCCGCCGGGAAGCGCTGCACCCAGTGATCGCCTGTCCACTCCCAGGTGTCATCGAGGTCGAAGGCGATCTGTGTAGCCGTGTCGGTCGGCGTAGCGCCGCCGAAAAGGACGGTGCGGGCCGTGCTCGCGTCATAGACCATCCGCGTCTGCGTACGGTCGCCGGGATCTGCTGCAAGGGCAGCCTGCGCGACAGCAACAAGGGCGCAGGCGAGGAAAATGATTCGGTTCCGCGTAAGAACGCTCATCCCTAAATGATGCCTCGTCGTGACTTAACTGCTGAGCCTTCGCAGTTTGCGTCGGTTGCTGCCAACCTGTGCTCGGAAGAACAAATTCCGACGAAGCAGGAACGTTGCCCAAGCGAATAGCGAGTCGGCCCACCCCTCCCCTGCTTTCTACTCGCCACTCGCTTCTCGATCGTCTATTCGTTGGGTCGAGGCCTGACGCCGTACTCTTCGGCGATGCTCACGAGCCGCTTTTCGGTGTCATCGGAGTCGCCCATGCTCGTCCGGATTCGTTCGATCTCCGCCATCTCCGAGTCTTCGAGCGCGAATCCGTGCGAGGTGAGAGCGTCCTGGGGGTTCTCCACGAGCCGTTTCCGAAACTCCGGATGCTCGATCGCTCGCCGCACGATCGCGCCAATCATCTCGTTGCGCATTGTTGCTTCCTCCTGCAGCGGATTGAGCAAAAGGGCGGCCAGAGCGTCGCGGGTAGCGGCCGCATGCTTCAGCCCGCCCTAACCGAGGTACTGCCGGATGGCCGCTTCGATCTGCGGGCGTGGGACGGCGCCGACCACGCGGCCGCGCTCGCTCCCCTCCTTGAAGAAGACGATCAGCGGAATGCCCTGAACGTGAAACGACGCGGCGGTGTGGGGGTTCTCGTCGACGTTGATCTTCGCGAAGCGCACATCGCGGCGTTCCGATGCGAGCTGATCGAGAACGGGGCCGATCATCCGGCACGGCCCGCACCAGGGAGCCCAGAAGTCGACGACAGTGGCTCGGCCGTCACCGATGACGTCGCCGAAATTCGCATCGCTGAGCTCGACGGGATGGCCGTCCGACGCCCCTTCCTGTTCCAGAGGCGCCTTGCATTTACCGCAGACAGCCTTCTTACCACTACCAAGCGGCTGGACCCGGTTCACCTGTCCGCAATGCGAACATCGGATGACTCCGTCCTCCATGCCGGACTTCATTGCGAATTGCGGGCCCATGGTACAGACCGCAGACCGCGGTCCGCGGTCCGCATCACGGCCAGCCCCGCGCCGCTATGGTGTAATCCCCCGCCTATGCTCCGGGAGGCCTCACGCGACGATCTCGACGCCATTCGCGCGCTCCTCGGCCGTGCGAACGACGCCCCCTACGATCTCGCACGCGTGGCGGAAGAGAAATGCTTCGGCCGCGGCTACGGCGGAGCCCCGGTCGTCCACGTTTTCGAGGAAGAGGGGACGATCGCCGGCGTCTCGGTCACCTGTGGCCGCATGCTGCGCGTGCTCGCCGTCGATCGCGACCTCCGGCTCCGCGGATTCGGTTCGGCGCTTCTGGCCGAGGCGGAACGGCGCGCCCACGTCGTCTTCGCGGAAGGGGGCAACTACTTCACGCCGGGCGTGGTCGAAGAGGACCAGCAGACGCGATCGTTCTTTCGGAAACACGGCTACATCGAATCGCGGTGGACCTGGAATCTCGAGACAGCGAATCTTCCTGTGAGCGCTGACGACGGCGTGCTGCGCGCGACTCACGCTGATCGCGAGCGCGTCCTCGCCTTCATCGAACACGAGTTCGGCGCGATCTGGCGATTCGAGTGCTCTCGCGCGTTCGAGCGCGAGGTGCCGCCGCTCTTCTTCGCCGAACATGCCGGCGAGATCACCGGTTTCGCCGCCTACGACATCAACAACGCCAGCCTCGGCTTCTTCGGACCGACCGGTGTAGCGAGGAAGAGTCGCGGTCGCGGATGCGGCCGCTCACTCCTGATGGCTTCCCTGGCCGAGATGCGGCGCATGGGATACGAGCGCGCCGTCATTCCGTGGACGGAGGCCCTCGACTTCTATCGCAAGAGCTGCGACGCCGAGCCGACGCATCGGTTCGTGACGCTGACGCGCGCAGACCGCAGGCGCTGACGGCGCAAGCAGTCCTGAGTCGAAACTCTGTACTACTAACGTCGAAAATCTTCGCGGCGCACGAGGATTTCTCAGAATAGCCGGCTGACCGAGGCGATGTCGTGGCTCGGTCCCCTCGCCCCGCGGCGCCACCCGTTCAGTCACGCGAACCGAACGTCCGCGGGGCGAGGGGATGAAGGGGAG